>NZ_JBHYIQ010000045.1:4152-18406 GCF_042739895.1 Amycolatopsis sp. NPDC059021 | reverse complement strand
CCTTCACAGCGTTGAGCGCTGTGAAGGAGGCCTTCACGGACCGACGGGTCCTCGAAAACTCTTCGCGGGGTAGGCGATCATCCGGTTAATGTGAGGCCGACCCGGCTTTCGCGCACTGACTGGAGGGGCATTGCGGGCGCAGATCGCCGACGGCCCGTTGCTCCGGATCCCGGCCTTCCGCTGGTTTTTCACCGGGCGGCTCGTCTCCCTGATGGGCAGTTCGATGGCGCCGGTCGCGCTGTCGTTCGCGGTGCTGGAGGCGTCGAACAGCGCGGGCGACATGGGCGCGGTGCTCGCGGCCAACACCATCCCGCTCATCGTGTTCACGCTGGCGGGCGGTGTGGTCGGCGACCGGTTTTCGCGACGGCTGGTGCTCGTGGTCTCGAACCTCGGCGCCGGGCTGTCGCAGGCTGTCGTGGCGTTCCTGCTCGTGGCCGGCCCGTATCACCTGTGGACGCTGATCCTGCTGGAGGCGGTCAACGGCACGCTCACCGCGTTCACCACGCCCGCGCTGCGCGGGATCGTGCCCGATCTGGTCGGCCCGGACCGCCTCCAGAAGGCCAATTCCCTGCTCGGATCGGTGCGCAACGCGACCAAGATCCTCGGGCCCGCGACGGCCGGGGCGATGGTCGCCACGGCGGGCGGCGGCTGGGCGATCGCCATCGACGCGGCGACCTACTTCTTCGCGGCAGTCTGTCTCGCCCGGCTGGCGCTGGACACCCCACCACCGTCCGGCAGGCGCAGCCCGCTCGCCGATCTCCGGGACGGCTGGACCGAATTCCGGTCCCGGACCTGGGTGTGGCTGACCGTCGCCTGCTTCGGCTTCGTCAACTTCCTGCAGGTGGGCATCTGGCGGGTCCTCGGGCCGCTGATCGCCAGGGACACGATCGGCGAAACCGCCTGGGGCGTGGTGCTGGGCGCCAACGCGGCCGGTGTGCTCGTCATGTCGGTGGCGATGTACCGGATCGTGCTGCGGCGGCTGTTACCCGTCGGGCAGCTGTGCGTCGTCGCGCTCGCGTTCCCGCTGATCGCGCTCGGCCTGCACGCGAACTTCCCGTGGCTCGCGGCCGCCGCGTTCGTCGCGGGACTGGGCAGCGGCGTGTACGGCATCGCGTGGGAAACCTCGCTGCAGGAACACATTCCCCGCGAAATGCTGTCGCGCATCTCCTCCTACGACAACCTGGGCTCGTTCGTCGCGATCCCGGCGGGTCAGCTGGCGGCGGCGCCGGTCGCCGCGACGTTCGGTGCCGCGCACGTCGCGCTGGCTGGGGGCATTGTGTGCGTTTTCCTGCTCCTCGTCCCGCTCACCACACGGTCGGTCCGCGGCCTGCGGCACGGCTAAGCGGGATCAGCGGTAGTTGCTGATCTCGATGAGGTTGTCGTCGGGATCGCGGACGTAGACGCTGAGGATCGGCCCGGTCGCGCCGGTCCGCTCGACCGGCCCCTCCTCGATGGCGATCCCGTGCTCCTCGAACGCCGCGACGACCTGATCGAGCGGGTCGGCCGCGATGAAGCACAGATCGGCGCTGCCCGGCGTGGGCCGCGCCGCCTTCGGTTCGAACTCGTGACCGGCCTCGTGCAGGTTGATCTTGCTGGTGCCGAACGTCAGTGCCTTGCGGCCGCCGCGAAAGGTGACAACCTCCATGCCGAGCACCCGGGTGTAGAAGCCGATCGTGGCCTCGAGATCCGCCACGGTGAGGACCAGGTGGTCCAGCCGGTCGATACGCATGTCGCCGGATTTCCTTTCGCGTTCAAGGGAAGGGGTATCGACATCCTCCACCGGCGTCCGCCGGCGCGCGGCCCGAGGCGGGCGCACGGTGATCACGAACACTGGGTCAACCCCGGTGGTAGGCGATCTACCCCGCCGGTACGACGCCGATCGACGGTGTGGCTGGCTAGGCTCCGACGGTGCGCGACGACGAGAACCTGATGCGCCGGGTCGGCCGCACACCGCGCTGGGCGGTCGACGTCGTGGTCGCCGTCCTGGTGTTCCTGATGATGAGCCTGGTGGGCGGCGGCTTCCGCGAACAACCATGGCGCTGGTTCGACGTCTGGGCCTACCTGCTGACCGCGGGCATCTGCCTCCCGCTGGCGGCACGCCGCTGGGCGCCCGTGCCCGTCCTGCTGGTGTCCTCGGCCGCCTACCTGGTGTACCTGTCGCGTGACTACCTGCCGGGATTGCACCTGTGGGGACCGGTTCTCGCCCTGTACAGCCTCGCGGCCGTGACGTCGCTGCGCACGAGCATCGCCGGAATGCTGGTGACCGCGCCGGTGCTCTACGCCGGGGCGGTCGCGCTGAAGATTCCGCCAGTGGCCGGAATCGTGCAGTCGCTGGTCGTCTGCGGTGTCGCGGTACTGCTGGGCGGGCTGTCCCGCCGGCTGACCGAACGCAACCGGCAACTCGCGGAGGCGACCGACGCGCTGCGCCACGAACAAGACCGGCGGATCGAACGGATGATGACCGAGGAACGCCTGCGCATCGCCCGGGAACTGCACGACGTCATCGCCCACCACCTGTCGGTGATCTCGATGCAGGCGGGCCTCGCCGGGTACGTGTTCGACGCCGATCCTCCGACCGCCCGTGCCGCCGTCCGCACGGTCGGCGAGGTCAGCCGGGAAACGCTGGACGATCTGCGCCGGGTGCTGAACCTCCTGCGGGTTTCGCCGGCGGGGACGATGGACGCCGACTTCGCCTCGGCGCCGAGCCTGGCGCAGCTGCCCGAACTCGTCAGGCGGGTCGAGACCGCCGGTCCAGTGGTCGAACTCCGGACGAGCGGTGGCCTGGACGACCTGCCCTCGGGCCTCCAGCTCACCGTCTACCGCGTGGTTCAGGAGGCACTGACCAACGTCTTGGCGCACGCCGGCCCGTGCCGCGTGGCCGTCGATGTCCGCCGGGAGCCGCACCGGCTCGTCGCGACGGTGTCCAATGACGCGCCGTCGGCCGGATCGCCGACGCCCGGCGGTGTCAGCGGCTACGGTTTACCGGGGATGCGTGAGCGTGCCAAGATTTTCGGCGGGCGGGTGACGGCCGGTCCCCGTCCTGATGGGGGTTTCGCAGTCGAGCTGGTCCTTCCGGTGTCCTGAGGAAGCGCCGGTTCGCTCGGGGGAAGAGTTCATGACCACAGTTCTTGTCGTCGACGATCAGCCACTGGTCCGTGCCGGGCTCACCGCGCTGCTGACCGCGGCGCCCGGTTTCGAGGTCGTCGGCGAGGCCGGTGACGGCGTGCGGGCGGTGGAGTGCGCGCGGGAGAAGCGCCCCGACGTCGTCCTGATGGACATCCGGATGCCGGTCGCCGACGGCGTGACCGCGACCCGGCTCATCGTGGGCAGCGACCTCGAACCGCTGCCCCGCATCCTCATCCTGACCACGTTCGACCTCGACGAGTACGTGTACGAAGCGCTGCAGGCCGGCGCGTCCGGATTTCTGCTCAAGGAAGCCGAACCGGCGAGCCTGCTCGCCGCCATCGGCGCGGTGGCCGCCGGGGACATGCTCTTCGCGCCGACCGTCACGCGGCGGCTCATCGACGCCTTCGTCGACCGCTACCGGCCGCCCGCTCCAGCCGCCGAGCAGGCGCTGCGGCTCGAACCGCTCACCACCCGGGAGCGCGAGGTCCTCAGCCTGGTCGCCACCGGCGGCACCAACGGCGACATCGCGCGGCGGCTCATGATCACCGAGGGCACGGTCAAGACACACCTCAGCCGCGTCATGGCGAAACTCGATCTCACCAGCCGCGCACAGGCCGTCGTCGTTGCCTACGAAACCGGACTCGTCACCGCCGCGCGGTAGCAGTCGTCTACTCCTGAGGTTTACCCCGGCTCTGACGACAGTGGGACGACGACGGCGGATTCCTTTCCTATCTTCGGAAAGATGTCCGAAAACAGAACACGAACGAGAGCGGCGGCCGCCCTGATCGGGCTGCTCGCCCTGGTGGGCACGGTGCTGTCCGCACCGGCCGCGTCCGCCGCGGTCTCTTCCGGCGCGGTCTTCAACAACCCCACCGTCCCGGCCCAGCAGCGCACGATCGTCGATCATCTGCGGTCCCTGATCAAGGGCGCGGCGGCGGGGTCGAGCATCCACATGGCCATCTACCACTTCGACGACGCCGCCGTGGCCGCCGATCTGGTCGCGGCCAAGGACCGCGGCGTCGACGTCCGTGTGGTGCTCGACTACTCCGACTCGGCCACCGGCCCGTCCACCACGCTGAAGAACGCACTGGGCGGCAAGCTCACGGTGTGCACGAAGGACGCCGCCTGCATCGGCAGCAAGGGCACGCCGATCATGCACAACAAGTTCTTCCTGTTCTCCGACACCTCCGGCAGCAAGAACGTCGTCGTGCAGGCCTCGGCCAACCTGAACGCCGGCAACACCACCAAGCTGTGGAACAACGCGGTGACGATCGTCGGGAACACCGGGCTGTACAACGGATATGTCAGCTATTTCAACGATCTCGCCGCCAAGCACAAGACGAGCGACTACTACCGGACGGTGTCGGCCGGGAACACCAAGGCGTACTTCTTCCCGCGCGCGGGCACCGACGAGCAGACCGACACGATCTACAACATGCTCGACGACAACGTCGCCTGCGAGGGCAACACCTCGACCGGGACGGAGACCGGCCGGACCATCATCCGGATCGCCATGTGGTCGTTCAGCCGGGACGACATCGCCCGCAAACTGCGTCAACTCGCCGACCGGAAGTGCTGGGTCGAGGTCGTCTACACGACCCTCGACGCGGGCAGCAAGGGGCATCTCGCCGGGCACGACCGGATCAAGCTGTACCAGATCTCCGGGCAGCACGAGGTGCACTCGAAGTACATGCTGATCGAGGGCACCTATGCCGGGCAGAAGGACACCAAGTGGGTCATGACCGGCAGCCACAACTACACCAACGCGGCCCTGCGCGAGAATGACGAAGCGCTGCTGCGGGTCGAATCGAACCCGATCCACGACCAGTACCGGGCCAACTTCCGGACACTGCGCGACGCGGCCACCCCGGCCTGATCCGGGACTTCCACCAGTTGACAACGACTGTTGTCAACTGGTGGAATCGGCGCCGTGCCGATCACCCGACCGCCGACCGCTTTCCGCTACCGGCAGGCACGCGAGCGCGGCACGCACGCGCGAATCCGGCGGGTCGTCCAAGCGGTGACCGGCACGGATCTGTTTCCCTCCCCCGCGATCACGGACGCCTTCGTCGCGGGACTGTCCACAGGGGACCCGATCGCCGAACGCTTCGTCCGGGAGACCTACCACGGCGAACTCGGCGCCCGGAAATCCCGCGAGCTGCTGGAGCGAGCGCTGACGTCGTCGATCGACGACGTCCCCGAAGCACCCGAATCGATGCGGGCATTGTTCGAGGATTTCGAGCGCCTGCCCGACTGGGTCGCCCCGGACCTCGTCGAGGAGGGCGCTGCGGTGTGGCGGCGCTGGGGCACGGGCCGGGCGAGCTTGGCCAGCGCGAGCACGAGGCGGAAGCGGGCGGTGCGGTACTTGGATGGCCACCGGGATCCGCGTTAGTGAGGTCGCTGGCTTTCCACCAGCAGCGTACCCACGTTGCCGGAGTCGGGTGCCGGCACGATCCGGGCGTGGACCGCGGTGTAGCCGTGGCTGGTGAGCAGGTCGGCCCATTGGCGGGGTGCGTAGCTCCAGCGGGCCATCGCGACTTGGGGGCCGGCGTAGCCCGCTGCCCACATGCCGAGGGCGCCGGTGGCTGTGCCGGGGATGTGGGGGGCGTGGGAGAACACCAGCCTGCCGCCGGGGGTAAGCCGTTGCAGTATCGCCGGGAGCAACGTGGCGGGATCGGTGAACCACACGGCTCCCCAGATCGAGTAGACCGCGTCCCACTGCCGGTCTGTGGCAGCGAGGAAGTCGAGCGCGTCCCCCTGCACGAAGCGGGCGTTGGGGAGGTGGCCCCAACGAGTTCGGGCGGCCTGGACCTGGACCGGGGACAGGTCGACGCCGGTGGCGACGACGCCCTTGGTGGCCAGTGCCGCGACAGCGTTGCCCCGGCCGGGGCCGAGTTCCAGCGTGGTGAGGGGTTCGCCGAGCAGTTCGTCGCCGGGCCCATGGCTGTCGTATTGGCACCAGCCGAAGGCGTTCTTCAGCGCGTCCTCGGGGTTTTCGTCCGGGACTGCGCGGCCGTAGCGGTCCCAGTATCCGGCTGGGTCGGTGATGCTGGACATGGACGGGCAACGTACTCCCGCCCGTGGATCATGGCCGGTCGGGTTGGCTCAACCACCCAGAGACAGGTACGCGCACCGGGCGGGGCCGGCACGCCGATGCCGTGTTGGCCCCGCCCGGTGCGCGTGATGTGGTCAGTGGCTGTCCGAGCCCGGATGGCACGGCGAGCACTTGGCGAAGTCCGCTTCCCACAACGGCCAGTCCACCGGGAATCCCAGGGCGGCGATCGCCTCGGCGGTGCGCCGTACGGTGCCGTCGCCCTTGCGCTCGACCTCGGGCACGTGGTGAAGGTACTCACCGAGGTACCGGTCGCAGAAGGCGACGTAGATCCTCGTGTCCAGGATCAGCTGGTGCACCGCGATATCCACCAACTGGCCCGGTCCGAGTTCGCGGTGGCGGCCACGCAGCTCCATCGCGGTGATCAGATACGCCACGGCCTGGCCGAGCAGCCGCTCGGCCATGATCTTGTCGAACGGGTTGTCCCGCATCAAAAGGGCGACTTCTTTTGCCCACACCTCGGGGGTCAGGTAGTCCCGCGGATCACGCGGCACCACCACCGTGGTGGCCGGCGCGTCGAGAGTGCTCGTCATCGGCGTTCCCCTTTCTCCGGACTGGCCGGGCCATCGCCGCCCGGCACGCACCCACGACACCACCTGGTGGTGGAGGGCAGACCTGGACGTGTCAGCGTGACCAGCGGATATGCCGATATGACACGAATCTCTGGCCCTGTTCGGCGGGGCTGAATAGGCTGGTGGGTCGCCGGGCGCCTGGCGATAGGGGACACGCCGATGACCCACGACACCGCTCATGATCCCGAGGTGCGTGCCGCGCTGCGCACCGGCCGGCCCGGCGCCATCGTGCGCGCCGTCCGGCATACCCGTCACCTCACGCTCGCCCAGCTCGCTGCCCGCTGCCACACCAGCGGCTCGCACCTGTCCCGGCTCGAACGTGGCAGGCGTGGACTGCGCAACGTCGATGTCCTGCGGGAGCTGGCCACCGCGCTGGAGATCCCCCCGAGCTGGCTTGGCGTGGCCGACCCGCCGCGAGCGTGCCTGCCGACTCCACGATCCCGGACTACGCTGCACGGCATCCTGCCGCCCGAAACGGAGGCCGATCGGATGCGACGTCGCACCCTGCTCGTCGGTGCCACAGCCCTGGCCGGTACAGCTGTCCTCGGCACCGGCCAGGCGCAGGGCCGAACGCTCGAACACGCGCTCCTGAACTTCCCGGCACAACCCGGCGCCGACCCGCTCACCAAAACCCAGCTCACCCGGCTGGCCGAGAAACTGCGCGCCGAGTTCGCCGCCGGCCGCTACCAGCAGGTCGCCGACCACCTTCCCGCCGCTCTTGCCGCGGTCGCGCACGCGGACCGGCACCTGGCCGAGTTGTGGACCCTGGCCAGCGAGATCGGCGTCAAGCTCGGCAACGACCTGATCGCCTGGACCGCGGCCGACCGCGCCATGCAGGCCGCGACCCGCGCCGGGGACCAGCTTGCCCACGCCACCGCAAGCCGGTCGTGGGCCATCGCGCTGCGTCGCGCGGGTCATCGCGAACTGGCCAACCGCGCCGTCCTCGAAGCTGCCGCGGCGCTGCAACCCGAGCTGCACCACGGCCCCGGCTACCTCCTCGCCTACAGCGCCCTGACCAGCACCGCCGCCTATAGCGCGGCGGGCGCCGGTGACCGGGACGCCATGAACACCCTGCTCACCGAAGCCGCCGACACCGCCGAACACCTCGACGAGCCCGCCCGCGTGGCCATCCAGCTGTACCGGGTCAGCAGCGCCCGCGTCTACGGCGACTACGGAACCGCCCTCGACACCGCCCGGCGGATCGACCCCGCCACCATCCCGGCCGGTGAACGCCGGGCCCGCCACTGGGCCAACGTCGCCCGAGCACTGCACGCGTGGAACAGACCCACCGACTGCTACCGGGCGCTGCTGGCCGCCGAGCACGCAGCACCCGACGAAGTCCGCTACCGCCCACCCATTCAGGCCATCACCCGGGACCTGCTTCGCTCAACCACTGCCCGCACGCTGCCCGGCCTGCCCCAGTTCGCCCACCGCACCGGCGTCACAACGTAGCCCCGAGGCAGGGCGGTGAGTCAGCCGCGCCACAGCCATCGGCGGTGCCGAGGTGACGTCATCCGGCACAAAACCCAATCACGGCAACGAACATAGAGCCACAGTCAACCCTGCTTCGCTCAGGAACCCCAACTCTATATCCGCGCGTTTTTCCACGAGTACTACGGCGATCCCAAGTAGCTGACGCACCTCAGGCTTATGAGGCCTTGAGTGTAGCGAGGAAAGCAGACCAGGCGGAGCGGTGCACGCTCAGGTGACCGGAGGTGGGGACCTTGGAGTCACGAACCGCCGTGAACCGGTCAGTCAAGGCAACCTCGACACAGTCACTGTTGGTCCTGTTGTCGCTGTGGCTGCTTTTGAACCAGGTCAGCTCACGGGCCACCATCGCGTTACTCCCTCATACGCTCGTACTCGTCCGCCAACCGGACGAGCCAGTCCCGTGATTGTCCCTCACTCAGGGCAGACTGTTCCACTTGCGTAACCAGGCAGTAGTAGCTTTCCACCGCAGGCCGGTCTTCGATGAAGAGGTTCGCCGTTTCGATTTCGGCGTAGGCCATCGCGCAGCGTGGCTCGGCGAACTCCATGATCCGGAAGGGAAATCGGCGCGCTCGGCCTGCCGGGCTGGCCTCCGGCACCACCCGAATCGAGCAATGTGGCAGGTTGGCGGACAGTACGAGGTACTGGATCTGGTCGTACATGATCTGCGAGCTTCCCACCCTCTGCCGCAGAGCGCTCTCATGAATGTAGAAAGCACATTGCGGTGGGTCCGACCGCTGCAAGAGCTTCTGCCGGTCGATGCGAGACTTGATCGTGAGGTCGATCTGCTCCTGCGAGTAATGTGGTTCGTCCTCGAACATGGCACGGGCATAGTTCTCGGTCTGGTGCAATCCCGGAATGCGAGCCGGATCGTAACAGACCATTGCCTTCGCAAGGTTCTCCTGGACGATCAAAGACCTGATGGGGGCGTCCAGCCTGTCGAAGTAGGGGCGGACCCAGTACAGGTCGCTGGGTGGCTGGACCAGGCTGATGATGCGCAGGGCCTCGCGCATGGGGGTCACGCAGGCGCCGAGGTAGAGCGCGGCCTCCCAGGTGTCCATGGTGCGCAAACCCCGCTCCCACATGGAAAGCATGCCCGGGTTGTAATCGATCCGGTAGGCGACTTCCCGCAGGCTCAGCCCCTCAGCCTCGCGTCGCGCCTTCAGTTCGGCACCGGCTTCCGCACGCCGCATCGCGGCCACTCTTGTCCTCATGTCCGCGAACGGTATGGGCTCCGCGCGCACCCGTCGCACAAGGCACGCGCGGATTCACCGAAAGGGAGGTGGTGTTACACCGCCGATACGGTAGCGGCGGTTTTCCCGGCCACGGCTTCCGAAAAGCGGAATCCGACAATCGGCGCTCAAGAATCCGCGCTTTCAGTTGTCCATCGACTTATTCGGTACGGACTCGTCAGAAGGCGCCGAGGCCGTTCGGGACTCCGAGTCCGGTCGGGCCGTCCCAGCCTGTCCCGCCGACGCACAACTCCTTCGCGACCTTGCACGCGGCGACGCCGTCCTGGGCGTTGCCGCCGCTCGTGACGTCCTGGATCGACCCCGCGGGCGCCCGGTAGAGCGTGTTGGGACCGTCGACGGCAGCCAGGCGACCGGCACGCGCATACAGCCCGGCGAGGTACGGCGCCGCGGCGCTCGTGCCACCGGCGGTGAGCCAGCCGCCACCGGTGCCGGAATGCGGCGTGTACGAGTCGTAGACCGCGACGCCGGTCAGCGGATCGGCGACGGCCGCGATGTCGGCGACGGCGCGATGCTGCCCGCAGTGCGCCGAAACCGAGGCGGGCTGCCCGATCGCGGGTGGCAGTCCCGGCGCGCAGCCGCTCCCGGCGCCCACCCATTTGGGTTCCTTGGCGCCCTTGGGCGTGAACTTCCCGCCCCACGCGGACATCGTCACGGCGCCGTGGTCACCGATCTTGAGACTGACCCCGCCCGCGGCCGTCACCCACGGGAGCTGGGCGGGCCACAACTGCTTGTCCCCGTTGTAGCCCTTGTCGCCCGAGGACGCGACGACCGCCATGCCAGGGTGATGCAGTGCCTTCGCCGGCGCGCCGGTGCCGACGTACTCGGCCTGTAAGCCGGTCGGCAGCCCGTAGCTCATGCTCACCGCGCCCGCGCCGAGCTTCGCCGCGTGGGTCACGGCGGTGCCGAAATCGTCGGCGAGCGCGGCGGGCAGGCCCAGCGCCGCCGCGCTGAGCAGGCGCCCGATGTCGAGCGGGATCTGCACCATCACCAGTTTGCAGGTCGGGCACGCGGCGCTGGCCATGTCGATGTCCAGCGCGGTCTCGGCGGCGTAGCTCTCCTCCACCTGCGCATAGCCGGGCGACGGCCGCAGCGGTGGCCCGCCCTTGAAGTCGGTGATGGTGAGACAGCCGTTCGTGGTGTCGCACTTCGGTAATCCGTACTGGGCGCGGTACTTGCCGAGGTCGGCTTCCAACGCCGGATACGCCCCGACTCCGACGATCGCGACGATCGCGACGGTGGCGGCGGGGCCGGTGGTCGACGGCGGGAGGTGGTACGCGGCGTTCAGTTCGGCGGGTCCGTATCCGACGGGGGCCGCCGTGGTCAGCGGGCCCGCCTCGGCCCGGCCCGAGCCCGCCAGCTGGGCCTGGCAGCCGAGGTCGATCGCCCGGCCGTCCACTTCGGCCTGGCAGATGTCGTGGATGCCGTGGGTGGAACCCAGCGTCCCCGCGCGCAATGACGCGGCGGTTTCCTGGCTTTTCGGTAGTGCGGCGGAGGCCGGTCCGGCCGTGAGCGTCACGGCCGGACCGAACACCGGCGCGGCGGCGAGTGCGATGCTCCGGCGGGTCTTGCCTGCTGTGCCCGTCATGCGCTCCCTCGTGGTCCGCGGACTGTGATCACCCGATCAAGTGAGCGCGGTTCTGCTGCCGAGCACGTCCATTTCCGGAGCGTATAAGGACTTTTGCCGGGCGGCAAAAGCAACGCCGCCGTGTCCTACTGACGGGTGCGTACTCGTTTGCCCCCGAACACGGCGTGCACGACGAGCCCGGCCACGGCGAGCACCACGGCGGTGACCGTGGCCGCGGTGGTGCCGTCGGGCTGGAACGGCCACGAGAACACCTGCTGCGACACGGATTTCTCCTTGCCGGAGAAGAACACCGCCATCGCGACGATCGCCTGCGCCGTGGGCAGTACCCACCCCAGCTGTGCACCGAAGAGCGTCACACCGAGCGCCGTGAGTCCGGTCATCCCGGCCGCCGCGCGCAGCACCGTTTCGGTCGAACCGAGCGGATGGTCACTCACCTGTGTGACCAGCAAGAGCAGTGCCGGCACGACGCCGATCGCGACGACGTGCACCGCGCGCCGGGGTGGCCAGGCGATCGCGGCGGTCCGGTCCAGGTCCGGGTCGGCACCTCCGAGGCTCGCCGCGGCCGCCGACGTGCCCAGCGCGACGGCCAGCACACCGAACAGCTGCGCCAGCTCGGAGTTCGTCACGACGTTGAGCCCCCAGAAGACCAGCGTCGCCACCAGAATCGCACCGCAGACAGCGGGGACGCGGCGAGAGCGCAGGTAGAGCGTCAGCCATCTCATCGGGCACCGCCGTGGGTGAGGATGTCCACCAGATCACCGGTGCACGACAGGCTTGCCACCCGGAACGCGCTGAGCCGCTTCAGCTGTTCGTCGGCAGGAAGGGCATGCAGCGTGGGCCACTCCTGCGCGGCGAACGACCCGAAAAAGGTGAGGGGCTTCCCGAGCAGCATCGCGGCCGCGAGGTCCCGTGCCTCGCGTGTCCGGTGGTATCGGTCCAGTTCCGCCCCGTTGGCCATCGAGGGAAGGTAGTCACACTGCGTGGTCCCGGCACCCCGGAGCAGTTCGATGGTCAGTTCCTCGCCGGACTTTTTCGGATGTGAGCGATCATCCAGGTAGTAGGACGACAGCTCGATGAGGTCCACATCGGACGGCTGGGGTTTCACCGGCCGGTCCAGGAGCGTGTCCCGTGGGGTCTCCGCGACCGAGGTCGGCGCGGCGGCCAGCGGCGCCAGCAACCGCAGCGCGTCCCGGGCAGGCCCGGTGAGGGGGCCGAGCGCGTTGGCGTGGGCCTTGGTGACGCAGACGCGGGGCGCGTCCGAGGTGCAGACCGGTTCGGCCGCCGCCGCGTCGGCGACATACCGCGTTTCGCTCGTCGCCGGGATCAACGGCAACGCCACCGCGAGGCCCGCCGCGATCGGCAGCACGGCCAGGAACCGGCGGCGTCCGGCGGCCGTGGCCAGAATGATGCCGGCGACGGCCACCGCCGCGAACCAGATCAGCTGGGCGATGGTGACCCGCGGCGCCGGCACGGTGAAGGTGTCGACGAGGCCGTTCAGCTCCGGCCCCAGCAGGAGCTCCTTCCCGGTGCCGTTGACCCGCAAGGCGATCAGGCCCATGAGGGCGCCGACCGTGAGGACCGGCGCGGTGAGCATCGACGGCAGCAGCGTGCCGATCCCCAGCCCGAGCCAGCTCGCCGCGACCAGCGCCAGCGCACCCACCAGCGGGATCGGCAGCCAGCCGGCATGGTGATAGGTGGCGTTGCCGATGACCTGGACGGCGCCGACGGCGAGCACCACCAGATAGCCCACCACCACCGCGATCGCCATCGCACCGGAGACGGGCAGGATCCGCTGCCAGGCCGGGCGCGAGACGGTCGAGGTCAGCTCGCTCATCCCGGACCGGCGTTCCCGCCGCCCCTGCCAGGCACCCGCGCCGAGCGCCACCGGGACCAGGAATTCGAGGCTGTAGCGCTGCATGACGGAGAACGTCGTCCACTGGGCGAAGGTCGGGCCCTCGCGGAACATCAGCTGCACCACCGCGAGACCGAGGCCCACGACCGCGACCCCGACCAGCGACGCGATCGACCGGCGCAGTTCGATACCGAGCACGCGCGCGCTCACCAGTCCGTTCCCTTCGCGTTCGTGTGGCGGGCCAGCAACGCCGAATAGCCTCGCTCGGTCGGGCTGTCGCCGACGTCGTCCGCGCCACCGGCCGCGGCCAGGTCCGCGGTGCTTCCTTGCCACACCAGGCGCCCGGACGCGATGAGCACGACGTCGGTGCACGCGGCGGCGACGTCCTCGACGAGATGGGTCGAGACCACGACGCAGGTGTCGCCGGCCAGTTCCCGCAGCAGGGCCCGGAATTCCACCCGCTGTGCCGGATCGAGGCCGACGGTCGGCTCGTCGAGCAGCAACAGCTGCGGGCTGTTGACGATCGCCTGCGCGATCCCCGCGCGGCGCAGCATGCCGCCCGACAGCGTCTTCATCCGGTGGTCGGCGCGATCGGCGAGCCCGACCGTCTCGATCGCCCGCTGCACCGCGGCCGGAATGTCCACCTTGGACATCTCCTTCAGCCAGGCCAGGTACGTCACGAAATCGCGCACGGTGAACTGCCGGTAGAAGCCGAAGTCCTGGGGGAGATATCCGATCCTCCTGCGGACCTCGCGCATGTCCCGCCCGGCGGGCCTGCCGAGCAGTTCCAGCGTTCCGGCGGCGGGCGGCAGCACGGTCGCGAGTGACCTGATCAGCGTCGTCTTGCCCGCGCCGTTCGGCCCCAGCAGGCCGTGGACGCCGTTCCCCAGCGCGAGGTCCAGCCCGTCGACCGCCATCCGGCGGCCCGCCCTGACCTGCAGGCCGGTGGCGCTGACCGCCCTGGCGTATTCCGTCGGCGCCGTCTCCGCCGTACTGACCACACGCATCGATCGCTCCTCGAGTTTCGCCTGCCGGATCCCCTCCGGCATCGAGCAAGACGTGAGCGATGGCCGCACCGGTTCTCCGGCCACTGTGTCCTGCGTCACTGTGCGGCATGACCGGGCCTGCTTCCAGGAGCTTCACCCGCTTGGGGTGGTGGGGGGGGGGGGGGGGCGGCGGGGGGGGGGGGGGCCGGGGCGCGCCCCCCCCCCCGCGAGCGGTCGGCCCGCGGGGGGGTGGTGGGGGGGGGGGGGCGGGCACACCGAC
>NZ_JBHYIQ010000045.1:0-4142 GCF_042739895.1 Amycolatopsis sp. NPDC059021 | reverse complement strand
CGACAGCCACGAACGCCGGGAGAGGGGGTGCTCACCGTCAGGGGCCCGCGGGGAAACCAAAAGCGCCAACACAGCGCAGCGCCGACATGGCGGCGGGGGTCGGCTTGGACGGGGAGGTCCGGCAGAACCCTTGCCGAGAAAGCCATGTGCCATTCCCGGCATCGCCGCCCTGGACGGACCGGCGAGCGATAATACGTTGACCGTCGCGCTGCCCTCCTCCAGAATGACAGCCACACCGAGAACGAAAGGTCGTCATGACGGACAACGCGCAGCACACGGCTTGGCACGGTTTCCCGCGCCCGGCACGCTGCCGTCGTCAGCGCGCGTTCTCGCAGGTACGTCGGCCGGACTCCCGATGAGCTGAATTCCCCAGCACTTCCGGGAGCCGCCCACGGGAATCCGTCCGGGCGGCTTTTTCGTGGCGTACCGACTTCGCATTCCCACACCCCCGTAGCTCGACGGAAAGAGCACGGCACCGCGTGTGCCGGGTTCCAGGTTCGATTCCTGGCAGGGGTACCGCTGGAACCGGCGCATTCATCCGGCGGGCCGGTGTGGCAGTCACTGCTGCGCTGGTCGCCGTGCCGGTTTCCAGGCCAACCACCGTCCGGGGTGGGGACGCTGCCGAAGCGTTCCCACCCCGGACCTCCTCAGGCGGCGGGTTTCGCCGTGGTCGCCCGGAGTTCGGCCACCGCGGCGGCGAACATCGTGGACTTGATGGCGGCGAGCGTGCCGCGGTCCTTGCCCGCCAGTGCGCGGACGCGCTCCGTGGCGGTCTGGACCAGCTCGGCCGCCTCGGCGATGGCGTCGACCAGGCCGAGTTCCCTCGCTTCGGGGCCGCCGAAGCGCCTCCCGGTGGTCATCGACTCGATCGCGGCGGCCGGGGTGAGCTTGCTCTGGATGAGCGCGGCCATCGCCGGGGTGAAGGGAATCTTGATATCGACCTCGGGAAGGCAGAAATAGCCCCGGTCGGCCCGCATCACACGGAAGTCGTGGGCCAGCGCGAGCATCGCTCCGGCGGCGAAGGCGTGGCCGTTGATCGCGGCCACGGTCGGGACGCCGAGGGTGAGCACGCGCGCGAACAGTTCGTTGACCTCGGCGAGGTAGCTCTCCGCCTGGTCACCGTGGCCCATCAGCCACTCCAGGTCGAGCCCGTTGGAGTAGAACCTGCCGCCGCCGGTGGTGATCAGCGCGGCGGGGTCGGTGCTGTCGGCGACGGTGTCGAGTAGCGAGTGGACGGTCTTGAGCCACTCCGGTGAGAAGCGGTTCTCGTCGTCCCCGAGGTCGAGCACGAACACGGGGCCCTGGTGGCGCAGTTCCGGCACGGTCAGTCCTTTGTGGTCGGTGTGGTGGTGCGGGCACGAGGCGGTGGCGGGACGGCGAGCACCGCGCGCACGGCGGCGGCGAGCCGGTGCCGGGTGTCGGCACCGATCGGCGCCGACACGTCCAGGGGGCCGGTCAGCGCCCGCCGGAACAACGCCGTGGGCAGGTCGACCACGCAGGTGGTGAGCACCTCGACGGCGGCGCCGTCGCGACGTCCCCAGTGCAGGCAGGCGAGCCGGACCAGCAGCGCCACGACTCGTTTGTCCAGCGCCAGCAAGGCATCCGCGATCTCGGTGGGCAGTTGCGGGCCGAGCAGCTCGTCCTTCTTGACGGTGAGCAGCATCCGGGCCGCGGCGGGGCGCCGGAGCGCGAACACGGCGGGAGTGTCGGCGGCCGCGACCACCGCGGCCTCGCTGTCCCCGGCGTCGCCGAGCGCCGCTTCGGCCAGTTCGGTCTGCAGGTCGAGGAAATCGGTGGCCGCACGCAGCCAGACCTGGCCCAGCAACGCGCTGATCGACCCGAACGCGTGGTAGATCGTGCCGTTCGGCACCCCGGCGGCCGCCGCGAGGGTCCGCACGGTGACCTTTCCCGCGCCGACCTCGGCGACCAGCCGCTCGGCGGTGTCGAGCACCTGGCGCAGGTCGTGGACGCGGGGGCGGGCCATGCGGGCACCATAACAGAGCACTTGCTCCAAAACCAGCCTAGACCCTCCTCAGTGGACACTCCTGGGTAAACGGTTAGCCGCTCTCCGCCGGGTCGGTTAGCTTTTCTCCCATGCGTACCGAGCTCAGGCGTGATCTGACAGCCGCCATCAAGGACCGGGACCGGGTCGCCGTCGCGGCGCTCCGCTCGGCACTGGCCGCCATCGAGAACGCCGAAGCGGTCCCCGTCGATCAGCACCGGAAAGCCGGCGAGGTCTCCGGCGAGCACGTCGCCGCTGCGGCGGTGGGCCTCGGCGCCGCCGAGGTCGAGCGGCGCCACCTGACCGAAGCCGACGTCCGTGAGATCGTCGCGCGAGAGGTCAGTGAGCGTACGGCCTCCGCCGCCGAGTACGAGCGGCTCGGCCGCGGCGACGACGCCGATCGGCTTCGCGCGGAGGCGGGCGTCCTCGGCCGTTATCTGCCCGCCGGCCGCTGAGCTAAGGTCGGCGAGGTGACTGGGCAGCCCGTGGACCTCGAGCCGGTGACGCGTGCGGCCGGTCTCGACGCGGCGACTCCGTCGGAACGGCTGGCACGGCTCGATCAGGCGGCGGCCCAGCACGTCGAGACCCAGCGGCCCGCCAACACCCTCAAGGCCTACGCGCAGGACTGGCAGGTGTGGGAGGACTACACCGCCGAGCTCGGCATCCCGCTGCTGTCGGGCTCGATCGGCGCGCTGACCGGGTTCGTGGTGTGGCTGGAGCGCGGGCGCACGCTGCGCCCGGCCGAGCGCGCCGATCCCGCGGTTCCCGAACGCGCGGCGCCTGCCGCTCCCTCGACCATCGAACGACGGCTCACCGGCGCGCTCGCCGGGTTGCGGCAGCACCAGGTGACCGTCGACGCCGAGGCGAGCCGGGCCGCGTGGCGGGCGTTGAAGGGTTATCGGCAGCGCCTCGCGCAGGAGGGCGTCCGCCGGGGCCGGGGCAAGGCGACCATGGTCACCCTCGCGGATCTGCGGGCGATGTCGCGGGCGTGCCCGGACACCGTCGCCGGGCTCCGCGACCGGGCGATGCTGCTCATCGGGTTCCCGATCGCCGCGCGCAGCTCGGATCTGGCGAACCTGCTCGTCACCGACGTCACCCAGCCCGACGACCGCGGCCTCGCCGTCACGGTCCGGCACGGCAAGAGCATCGGCGACATGGTGGTCCCCCGCCGCGAGCACCCCGAAACCGATCCGGTGCGCGCGTGGCGGGCCTGGCTCTCGGCCGCGGAACTCGGCCGTGCCGAGCCGGGCCCCGCGTTCCGCCGGATCGACCGGCACGGCAATGTGGGCACCCAGGCGCTGACCACCGCCGGTGTCAACCAGATCCTCGGCCGCGCGGGCGTCCGCGCCGGACTGTCCTACGCGGTGACCGGGCACTCGCTGCGCTCCGGGTTCGCGACCGAGGCCCGGCGGGCCGGGGCGGACGATCTCGCCATCGCCGACCAGGGCCGGTGGGTACGCGGCAGCCGCGCGCTCTACGAGTACATCCGGCGGGTGGACCAGTGGAAGGACAACGCCGCGGGCGCGCTGGACCTCTGACGCTATCGTGGATACCTGACGGCTGTGCGGTAGGCGAGGTGAGTGTCGTGCACGAGGCTTTGAAGTCGGTGGCCGACAGCGCTTTGTTCGGGGTGACCGCCGCGCCTTATCTCGTCCTCGACGCGAATCTGCGGATCCAGGCCGCCAATCCGGCCTATCTGGGCGCCACCGAGCGTTCACCCGACGAGTTGATCGGCGCGTTCATGTTCGACGCGTTCCCGGACAACCCCGCCGACCCCGATGCCACCGGGGTGCGCAATCTGAGTGCCTCGCTGGAGCGGGTGCTCCGGCGAAGCACGGCGCACGACATGGGAGTGCAACGCTACGACATCCCCGATTCCCGCAATCCGGGGGTGTTCCGGACCAAGACGTGGGGCCCGGTCAACTCTCCCCTGACCGACAATGACGGGCACGTCGTGGGGGCCCTGCACCACGTCGAGGACATCACGGCGGTGCAAGACCTCTTCACGGACGGCAACGCGGCGGCGATGGCCGCCGGTTTACAGCAGCCATCGGCGGTACTGCGGCGCGCGGGGCGGGGCCCCCCGCCCCCAACCCCCCCGCCCGCCGCCCCGCGGGGCGCGTCGGCGCCCCCCCGAGAG
>NZ_JBHYIQ010000044.1:44032-75238 GCF_042739895.1 Amycolatopsis sp. NPDC059021 | reverse complement strand
CCTTATGGGCGTCTGACGCCCGTAAGGTGGCCTTGACGGCGCTTCGAAGAGTGGGGGGCGGAGCTAGGCCCAGAGCTGGCCGTCGAGGCGTTCGGCGGCTTCGTCGAGGGAGCCGGAGTAAGCACCGGTGGACAGGTACTTCCACCCGGCGTCGGCGACGACGAAGGCGACGTCGGCGGGCTCACCGCGTGCTGCCGCTTTCTCGGCCACGGCCAGCGCCGCGTGCAGCACCGCGCCGGTGGAAATCCCGGCGAAGATGCCCTCGTGCTCCAGCAGTTCGCGAGTGCGGCGCAAGGCGTCGTACGCACCGACCGAGTACCGTCCATTGAGGACGGACGGATCGTACAGTTCGGGCACGAACCCCTCGTCGAGGTTGCGCAGCCCGTAGACCAGCTCCCCGTAGCGCGGCTCGGCGGCGATGATCTGCACCTCCGGCTTCGCCTCGTGCAGATACCGCCCGACGCCGACGAGCGTGCCCGTCGTGCCCAGACCGCCGACGAAGTGAGTCAGTGTCGGCAGGTCCTTCAGCAGCTCGGGGCCGGTGCCGCGATAGTGCGCGTCCGCGTTGGCCGGGTTGCCGTACTGGTAGAGCATGACCCAGTCCGGATTGGCCTCGGCCAGCTCCTTCGCGCGGCGCACGGCCTCATTGGACCCGCCCGCCGCCGGGGAGAACACGATCCGCGCGCCGTAGGCCTGCAACAGCTGCTTGCGCTCGGCCGAGGTGTTCTCCGGCATCACGCACACCAGGCCGTAGCCCTTGAGCTTCGCGGCCATGGCCAGCGAGATCCCGGTGTTGCCCGAGGTGGGCTCCAGGATCGTCGACCCGCGCCGGAGTATGCCTTCGCGCTCGGCGGCCTCGATCATGGCCAGCGCGGGGCGGTCCTTGATCGAACCGGTCGGGTTGCGGTCCTCCAGCTTCGCCCACAACCGGACGTCGTGGGTCGGGGACAGCCGCGGCAACCCGACCAGCGGAGTTCCGCCGAGCGCGTCGAGCAGGGACTCGAAGCGAGCCATGGCTCAGCCGCCCGCCACGGCGGGGAGGATGGTCAGGGTGTCGCCGTCCTTGACCTCGGCGCCGAGACCGCCGGCGAAGCGGACGTCCTCGTCGTTGACGTAGACGTTGATGAAGCGGTGCAGCTTCTCCTCCTTGACCAGGCGCGCCTTGATCCCCGCGTGGCGCGACTCGACGTCGTCGATGACCTCGAGGACGGTGCTGCCCGCCGCCTCGACGGACTTCTCGCCGCCGGTGTGGGTGCGCAGGATGGTCGGGATGGACACGGTCACGGCCATGGGTTCTTACCTCCGGTGGATTCTCTCTCGCAGACGTTCGGGAAGGCCCGCTTATTCCGGCTCGGGGAGTCAGTCGACGATCTCGACCGGCTCCTCGGTGATTTCGGCGTCCACGATGCGGTACGAGCGGAACTCGTGTGTATCGGGGTCCCTGGTGGACACGAGCACGTAGTGCGCGTCCGGCTCGGCGGCGATGGACGCGTCGGTCCGCGACGGGTAGGCCTCGGTAGCGGTGTGCGAGTGGTAGATGACCACCGGCACCTCGTCGTTCGCGTCCATTTCCCGGTACAGCTTCAGCAGGTCGGCCGAGTCGAACTCGTAGAACGTCGGCGACCGCGCCGCGTTGAGCATCGGGATGAACCGCTCGGGACTGTCCGAGCCCACGGGACCGGCGATCACGCCACAGGCCTCGTCGGGGTGGTCACGACGGGCGTGGGCGACGATTTCGTCGACGAGTTCACGGCGAATCCGGAGCACAGGGGATATCTTACGTGCTGGACACAACGCGTCCAGATTGTGAGACCTTCGCCTCCCGCCCTGGTCAGGAGCTTCGCGAAGGCTCCCCGCCGGGTCACCGGTTCCGGGACACTGGCCAGGTGCCCCTGTCGTCGAAAGTACGCGACCGCTGCCGGATGTACCTGGGGACCGGCGAGCGGATCCAGTACCTGATCCCCGGGATGTCGATCTCCATCAACCGGATGCGCATGCACGTCGGGTTCCTGGTGATGGTGACCGACCGGCACGTGACGATCCTCGCCTGCAGCCGGTGGCGGCGGAACCGGCCGACGCAGATCTGGGAACGCCTGCCCCGCGCCACCGAGCTCGGCCCGCTCGAGGTCGAGTCGTCACTCGGCCCGGTGCTCTCGGTCGGCGGGATCGAGCTGGAGATCGACGAGGAGTACATCGCGGCCGTCCGCGCGGCGAACCTGGAGATCGCCGAAGGGGCCCTTCCCGAGGATCCACTGCCGGACCTCTGAGCGTCATACGTCGAGCACGACCGGCATCCCCGCGGGTGCGAGCGCGGCCGTGGCGATGCAGCCCTGCAACGACATCAGCCACGCCACCTTGACCTCGCCTTCCCGCTTCGACGAACCGCCCGGGGACGCCCGCCAGCGTGGTTTCCGCAGGTACGACGTCTGTGCGTGGGCCAGCACGATCAGCCAGTCCCGCACGGCGGCGCCGTCGAGCGTGAGCCACGGCTGATCGGGCCAGGCCAGTCGCACCCGCTCCAGCGCGGCCCCGACTTCCTCCCGCATCCGCGTCCCGTGCCGCTCCCGGAACCTGGCGCTCTCCGCAGCGTCGCCGTAGGCGTCGGGGAACAACCGCTTGTCCGGCAAGCGAAGCCGCCGGGGCCGCGGGGCCTCGCGTGCTTCGGCCAATGCCGATTCCAGCTCGGCCAGGATGTGCCGCACGGTGTCCGCCGCGTTCTCCGACATCGCCAGCTGGACCGTGCCGCCGACACCCGTGACCCGGATGTAGTCCTCCACGTCACGCCCTGCGCAGCGTCGCGTGCAGCCCGAACACCTGCAGGTCGGCGACCAGGCGCTCGGCGTCCGGCCCCGGACGCGGCGTCAGCTCCACCGCGCCGCTGCGCTGGACATCCGCGGCCAGCTCGAACCCCAGCTCGGGCGAAACACCCAGCAGCCGGTGCACGACGAACGCGACACTGGAGTGGCTGTTGACGTTGTCGTCGCGGATCTCGACGATCCACTCTCCCCCAGGACTCACGCGGAGGAGATCAGCAGCGCGGCGAAGCGCGTTACAGCGCTTCCGGCCAAGCCTCCGGCCAGACGTCGCGGTAAGCCGGGATCCCGCCCGCGGTGGTCGCCGCCAGCATCCCGTGCACCATCGCCCGTGCGAACACCCGCGCCGCCGCCGAGCTCAGCTCGTTCCACGCCCGCACCCGGGGCGCCCGCTCCGCGGGCAGCTCGCGGTCGCCGGTAGCCAGCGCGAAGACCGTGTCCCCGTCGAACATCGTGTGTGCCGGGCGCACCGCCCGCGCGACGCCGTCCTGCGCGGCGACGGCGAGCCTGCGTGCCTCCGCCTTCGACAGCACCGCGTCGGTCGCGACCACGCCGATCGTCGTGTTCAGATCCGTCGGCCGCGGCGTGATGTCGCCGGGCCGGTCCGGCCATCGCACGCCGAACTCGCCGTCGACCTCGTGATCGGCGGCGAACGCGCGACCGGTACGGAGATCCACGGCCTCGCCCGCCGCGTTGACCACGGCCAGCGCGCCGACGGTGAAATCGCCCACCCGCTCGCTCGCCGTGCCGACACCACCCTTGAGCGAGCCGACGGCCGCACCGGCCCCGGCGCCGACGCTGCCCTGTGCGACGGGCCCTGGCAAGGCCGCTTCGCAAGCGGCGTAACCGAAAGCGGAGTCCGGACGCTTGCCCCACTCACTGCGCGGCAGGTCGAAGATCACGGCGCCGGGCACGATCGGCACGACCTCGTGCGGTTCCCGGCCGACCGGAGTGCCGAGGTTCCGCTCGCCGAGCCAGCGCATGACGCCGTCCGCCGCGGCGAGACCGTACGCGCTGCCGCCGGACAGGCACACCGCGTTGACCTGCTGGACGACGTTTTCCGGCCGCAACAGATCGGTTTCGCGCGTTCCCGGCGCCCCGCCCCGCTGGTCGACCGCGCCCGTCGCGCCACCGGGCACGAGCACGACCGTCGTACCCGTCGCCCAGCCGCCGCCGATCCGCTCGTGGTGGCCGACCAGGATCCCGGGGACGTCGGTGAGCTGGTTCCGCAGCGACGCCGTCATGCGGCGGCCTCGCTCCGCGAGACAGTGTTCAATCCTCTTTGGCGCATGACATCCATGATTCGCTCGCAAGCTTCGCTCATGCGGTGAGCGCCTGGATCAGCGTCTCCTGAACCCAGGTCAGCCAGTGGTACACACCGAGATGCGCCGAGCGCGGATCCTCCTCCGGCAGCTCGTCCGGCATGTCCTCGGTGACGTCGAGCGCGGTACCCAGCGCCAGCCGGACGTCGTTGAGCGCGCTCAGCCACGCGTCGGCCTGCTCGAAGGTCAGCCGCACGTTCCCGCCGTCGCGCGGCAACGTGTCGAGCACGGTCTCGGCGACGCCGACCTTCAGGTCCAGCAGCTCCGGCTCGTGCAGCGACCGCATCGCGGCGGCGGAGTCGAGCTCCTCGCGCGTCGGGTTGTCCGGGTCGAGCCGGTGGAAGTCCGGCAGCAGCCGGGAGAGCACCGGGTCGTCCGGGGACTCCGTCGGGCCGGTGCGGATGCCGGTGAGCTCGGCCAGCTCGTCCTGCGGCGCCTCCTCGGCACGCGCGCGCAGCATGTCCTCGAGCTGGCTGACCAGCCCGCGCAGGACGGCGGCTTCCTGCTGCTCGAACCCGGCGACGATCGTTTCGCCCTTACGGCGCCAACCGTTCACGAGGGCTGTTCCATGGTCGCCCACAGCCCTGCCGCGTGCAGCTTCGCCACGTCGGTCTCCACCTTCTCCTTCGAGCCCGACGAAACGATCGCCTTGCCCTTGTGGTGCACGTCCAGCATCAGCTTGGTCGCGTGATCTCTGCTGTACCCGAACAGCTTCTGGAAGACATAGGTCACGTACGACATGAGGTTGACCGGATCGTTCCACACAATGGTCCGCCACGGTTTGTCCGTAGCGGCGTGCTCCACTCCGGCGGGCTCGACCTGCGTCTGTTCGGAGGCGACTGGCGTCGACATACACACCATGGTGTCACGGAGCCGACAAGGTACGCCGTGCCAGGTCCGGCCGTGTGGGTGAATAGGGTGGCTCCTATGGGTTCACCGGAGCCGGGCACCGGCGCCAGCACGGCGCTGCTCACCGACCACTACGAACTGACCATGCTGAGCAGCGCGCTGGCCGACGGCACGGCCGAGCGTCCCTGCGTTTTCGAGGTTTTCGCACGCAGGCTGCCCGACGGCCGCCGCTACGGCGTCGTCGCCGGCACGTCCCGCGTGCTCGACGCCATCGCGGACTTCCGCTTCACCGACGCCGAACTGGCGCAGCTGGAAGCCACCGCGGTCGTCGACGACGCGACGCTGTCGTGGCTCGCCGACTACGAGTTCTCCGGCGACATCGACGGCTACCCCGAGGGCGAGCTGTACTTCCCCGGCTCGCCGATCCTCACCGTGTCCGGCAGCTTCGCCGAAGCGGTCGTGCTCGAGACGCTGGTGCTGTCGATCCTCAACCACGACAGCGCCATCGCCTCGGCCGCGGCCAGGATGTCCGGCGCCGCGCACGGCCGGCCGATCATCGAGATGGGCGGGCGGCGCACCCACGAGTACGCCGCCGTCGCCGCCGCGCGGGCCGCCTTCCTGGCGGGCTTCGCGACGACGTCCAATCTGGAGGCGGGCCGCCGCTACGGCATCCCCACCCGCGGCACCGTCGCGCACGCGTTCATGCTGCTGCACGACAGCGAGGAAGCCGCGTTCCGCGCGCAGGTGAGCAAGATGGGCGCGGACACCACGCTGCTGGTGGACACCTACGACATCACCAAGGGCATCGAGACCGCGGTCCGCGTGGCCGGACCGGAGCTCGGCGCGATCCGGATCGACTCCGGCGACGTCGGCCCGCTCGCCCGCAAGGCCCGCGAGCAGCTGGACGCGCTCGGCGCGAAGGACACCCGGATCGTCGTCTCCGGTGACCTGGACGAGCACGCCATCGCGGCGCTGCGCGCGGAACCGGTCGACGCGTACGGCGTCGGCACCTCGGTGGTCACCGGCTCCGGCGCGCCGACCGCGGGCATGGTCTACAAGCTCGTCGAGGTGGACGGCAATCCGGTGGCCAAACGCAGTGCGCACAAGGAGTCCCGTGGCGGCCGCAAGTCCGCGATGCGGCGGCTGCGCAGCACCGGCACCGCCGTCGAGGAGGTCGTCTGGACCACCTCCGCGCCCGCGCCCGAACGCGGCCCCGACGACCAGCTGCTGCAGATTCCCCTGGTCCGGGCCGGGCGCACGGTGGATGATGTGCCCACGCTCGACGACGCGCGGCAGCGGCTGCGCCGAGGGCTGGTGAGCCTGCCTTGGGAGGGCCTCAAGCTCTCGCACGGCGAGCCCGCGATTCCGACGCTCTTCCTCTAGGAGGTTAAGACCATGGCTACCACGCTGATCGTGGTCGACGTGCAGAACGACTTCTGCGAAGGGGGATCGCTCGGTCTGCCCGGCGGCGCCGCGGCCGCCGCGGCGATCTCGAAGCTGGCCGCCGAAGGCGGTTACGCCCACGTCGTCGCCACTCGCGACTACCACATCGATCCGGGCGACCACTTCAGCGAGACCCCGGACTTCAACCACAGCTGGCCGCGACACTGCGTCGCGGGCACGCCCGGCGCGTCGTTCCATCCCGCGCTCGACGTCGTGCCGATCGAAGCGGTGTTCTCCAAGGGCGAATACACCGCCGCGTACTCGGGTTTCGAGGGCAAGTCCGGGGACGACAAGACGCTGGAGGCGTGGCTGCGCGAGCACGACGTCACCGAGGTCGACGTCGTCGGCATCGCCACCGACTTCTGCGTCCGCGCCACCGCGCTCGACGCCGCGAAGGCCGGGTTCGCCGTGCGCGTGCTGCTGGACCACACCGTCGGCGGCTCGCAGCCCACCGTGGACGCGGCGCTGGCGGACTTCGACAAGGCGGGCGTCACCTACACCGGTATGGCGCCGGTCCCTCCTGCGGCATGAGCGAAGCTTGCGAGCGAATCATAGACATCATGCGCCAAAAGGAATTGAACACTGTCTCGCGGAGCGAGGCGATCGCATGAAAGAAATCCAACGCGCGCTGGCGAAACACCGGCTCGTCGCGATCCTGCGTGCCGCCGACGCGAGCCGCTTCGCCGAGGCGTCGACCGTGCTCTACGCGGCGGGAATCCGCCTGCTGGAAGCGACCCTGACGACACCGGGCGCGCCGGAGGCGATCGCGAAGATGCGCGCGGACCTCGGCGAGGACGCGCTGATCGGCGCAGGCAGCGCCCGCGAACCGTCCGATGTGGACACAGCGGCGGACGCGGGCGCGGAGTACCTCATCACGCCCACGGTCAACCCGGCGGTGCTGGAACGTGCCGCCGAGCGCGACGTCCCCGTGGTCTGCGGCGCGCTCACCCCGACCGAGATCGACCAGGCGTGGCGGCTCGGCGCGGCGGCGGTCAAGGTGTTCCCGGTCGCCGCCGTCGGCGGAATCGCCTACCTGCGGGCGATCCGCGCGCCGATGCCCGACGTGCCGCTGGTGCCGACCGGCGGCGTCCACCTCGCCGACGTCGAGGGCTACCTCGGCTCCGGCGCGATCGCGGTCGCCGCGGCTACCCCGCTGCTCGGCGACGCGCTCAACCCCGGCGGCAGCCTGCCGGACCTGGCCGCCAGGGCGAGCGAGTTCGTGGCCGCGGCCTCGCGGCACGCGCACTCCGGCTGAGCGCCTACGGCTTCGCCTTGGCTTTGCCGTAGGGATCGCAGCGCGCGGTGCCGAGGTAGATGTCGCCGCTGGCCGGGCCGCCCTTCGGGAACAGCTTGATGTGCAAGGCATGCGTGGTCAGGCTGCCGTCCGCGGGGGAAGGCACGACGCTCTCGTTGAGCGTCACCGTCGCCAGCACCTCGCCCTCCTGACCGGGCACGCTGACGCGGTAATTCGCCGGGATGTTCTCCGGCACCTTGATCCCGGTGACGGTGCCGAGCTGGACGTCACCCAGGCTGCCGTCCTTCGTCGTGCCGCATTTGGCGGAGAACGTCCGGACGGTGAGCGCCGGACCGCCGAACCGCTTGAGCACGTCGGCCTGGAAACGTTTCCCTTCCGCCCGGCCGAGCGCGATCGCGTCCTGGCGCCCGCACGCCGTGTCGCCGCCGCCGAACACCGCGATGTCCCCGGTCGCACCACCCGCCGTGCGTTCGCCGAGCGGGCCGTCGGCAGTGCAGCGAGCCAGCTCGGGGGTGACGATGTGCTGGTCGTCGATCCGCACGTCCACCGATCCGACGGACGCCCAAGCGGTGGAGGTCACCGGATCGGCGTGCGCCGCCTGCGGCACTGCCAGTACTCCCGCCAGCGTGGTCACCGCCAGCACTCGCCCCGTCGTCCTCCTGGCGTTCCGCATCACCGGCCTCCTCGATTTCGTGACTGAACGTGGTTACCCGCCTCGTCATCGGCAGTCATGACCGCCCCCCTGATGGCGGAACGCGGAAGTCACCCGGATGTGTAAGCACACGGCACGAGCGGACCGTTCGCGGCGTAGTGCCGATCCTGACGGTGGTCCGGGCTAGTGTGTGTCGCTGTGCCAGCCCGTGCAGACTTCCCCGGCGTCCTCGAACTCCTCACCCACGCGGTGGAGTCCGTCGGCGGTGCCGAACGGCCGGGCCAGGTCAAGATGGCGGAGGCCGTCGGCCAGGCCATCCGGCGCGGCGAGCATCTGGCCGTCCAGGCGGGCACCGGCACCGGGAAGTCCCTGGCCTACCTCGTCCCCGCGATCCGGCACGCGGTGGAGAAGGAAGCGACCGTCGTGGTCTCGACGGCCACCATCGCGCTGCAGCGCCAGCTCGTCGACCGAGACCTGCCGCGCCTGGCGAAGGCGTTGAAGAAGCCGCTCGGCCGCGAGCCGACCTTCGCGATCCTCAAGGGCCGCCGCAACTATCTGTGCCTGCACCGGCTCGACTCCGGCGCCCCCGAAGAACCCGAGGACGCGCAGCTGTTCGACCCGTTCGCGGTGTCCCGCCTCGGCAAGGAGGTCACGCGCCTGCGCGAGTGGTCGTCCGACACCGAGACCGGCGACCGTGACGAACTGGTCCCCGGCGTCACCGACCAGGCGTGGCGCCAGGTTTCGGTGACCGCCAAGGAATGTCTCGGCGCCTCTCGCTGCCCGATCGGCACCGACTGTTTCGCCGAACGCGCGCGGGCCGAGGCCGGGCGCGCCGACATCGTCGTCACCAACCACGCCCTGCTCGCGATCGACGCGCTCCAGGGCTACCAGGTGCTGCCCGAGCACAGCGTCGTGATCATCGACGAGGCCCACGACCTGGTCGACAGGGTCACCTCGGTCGCCACCGGCGAGCTGACCAGCGCGATGGTCTCGGCCGCCGCGCGCCGCTGCGGCAAGCTCATCGACGCCGACATCGCCGACCGCATGATGGAGGCCAGCGACGGCCTCGCCCTCATCCTCGACGATCTGCCCGCCGGCCGGATGGACGCGCTCCCCCAGCCGCTGCGCGGCGCCGTCCCCGCCGTCCGGGACGCCGCGCAAGCCTGCCTCACCGCGCTCGGCAAGGACCGCAAGGAGGACGTCGACGAGGCCACCGCGCGCAAGCTCGCGCGTTCACTGCTGGAGGAGGTGCACGACACCGCCGTCCGGCTGCTGGAGGCGTTCGAGGACGATCAGGCCCACCAGCGCGACGTCGTCTGGCTGTCGGGCGACCGCTACTCCGCGAACCCGCGTCCCCCGGCGCTCAAGGTCGCGCCGCTGGGCGTCGCCGGATTGCTGCGTGAGCGCGTTTTCGCCCAGCACACGACGATCCTGACCTCGGCGACACTCACCCTCGGCGGCACCTTCGACACCATGGCCCGGCAGTGGGGGCTGCCACCCGGCCAGGACCGCGTCGAAAAGGCCCCGGGCACCGCGACCGACAAGGCACCACCGTCCGACGCCGACGACGGCCCGAAATGGACCGGCCTCGACGTCGGATCGCCGTTCGACCACCGCCGCAACGGCATCCTCTACCTGGCCAAACACCTGCCCTCGCCGGGGCGCGACGGGCTCGCCAAGTCCACAATGGACGAACTGGCCGAGCTGATCGAGGCCGCCGGCGGGCGCACCCTCGGCCTGTTCTCCTCGATGCGCGCGGCCAAACAGGCCACCGAGGAGATGCGGGAGCGGCTCGACCACCCGATCCTCTGCCAGGGCGACGACGCCACGTCCCTGCTCGTCAGCAAGTTCGCCGACGACGAACGCACCTGCCTGTTCGGCACGCTGTCGCTGTGGCAGGGCGTCGACGTCCCCGGCCCCTCGCTCCAGCTCGTCGTCGTCGACCGCATCCCGTTCCCGCGGCCGGACGACCCGGTGTCCTCGGCCCGCCAGCGTGCCGTGGAAGCCCGCGGCGGCAACGGCTTCCTCACCGTCGCCGCCACCCACGCCGCCCTGCTGCTCGCACAGGGCACCGGCAGGCTGCACCGGTCGATCAGCGACCGCGGCGTCGTCGCCGTGCTCGACTCGCGCCTGGCCACCGCCCGCTACGGCGGATTCCTGCGTGCCTCACTGCCACCGTTCTGGCCCACCACGGACCCCGAGGTAGCCCGCGCCGCGCTGCGCAGACTCGACGCGGCCGCGCCCCAGTGATCCGGTGCACACCCGCCAGGTACGGTAAAGGGAACGAAGCAGACAGGGAGCAGCGGTTGTCCCAGGATTCACCCAGCGCGCAATCCCGGACCGTCAGTGTCGATGACACCGGCGTGCGGCGACGTCTCGCCGATGGCAGCGAAGAGGCCGTCACGTGGTCGGACCTGTCTTCGGTGATGGTCAGAGTCATCCCCGACGGCCCCTGGAACGAGGACGTCTTCTTCATGCTCGTCGGCGCCGACGGCAAGGGCACCGCCGTCCCCAGCGGCGACCCGGCGGCCGACGCCCTCATCGAGCGCCTCCAGTCCCTCCCCGGATTCGACAACGAGAAGTTCATCGAAGCCATGACCACCGACGCCGACGACGCGTACGTGGTCTGGAGCGCCTGACCGAGGGGTTGGGTGAGGTGTGCTCGCGGGACGCGCTCGCCCTAGGCCTCGGTCAGGGTGTCTTTTGGGGGTCGAACCCCCAAACCCCCGCCAGGGGGCAAGCCCCCTGGACCCCCGTGGTGGTCACCTCGGCCAGTCAGTCGACAGCGGTCACTTCACACCGTTGACCGGTACAGGCGGTTTATCTGAACGGTATTGCGCGGGAAGGGCCTGCCGCGGGGCGGCAGGCCCTTCCTTTTCGTTGGTGGAGCAGGCGAAGAAGCCGTCAGTCGTAGGCTACCCAGAGTTCCCAGGCGCCCGGCTCGTTCCTGGACGTCGTGCAGTAGTAGTCGAACCAGGAACCGTCCTCTTTGCCTCTCATGCCAGTGACAATGCACATGCCGCCCCCGCTGAATACGCCTTGGAGGACGAATGTCCGCTCAGGCGAGCGGACATCGGCGCTGACACTCCGATGGCTCGCCGAGGGGTTAGGCGTCGCTTGTGCGCTGGTACCCGCGATGCCGATGCAGCCGACGGATAGGAGAGCAGCCGCCGAGGCACGGAACACGGTGCGGGAGCGCAGCCGAACGGACTCTTTCACCATGCGCAATCCAATCTTGTGAATTGGTGCTCTACCGTGGTGTTTTGTCCTGGTGCGAGATGGACGCCCGCAGTGTAGTGAGGTGCCGCTGGGACCGGTCCCGGCTCAGGCAGTGGGGAAGGACTCCGTGACGGGGATGCCCTTCTTCAGGGTGCGACTGACGGTGCACAAACGCTCGATGGCGCGATCCACCGCCCCCGCGAGTGCCTCACGCTGATCGGCGTCGAGTGCCGCGACGTCGACGTCGAAAGCCACGTGCACGGCGTCCAGTTCCCACGCGTCCTCACGGCGATCCGCGGTGACGCCCACGCGGAACTTCGAATCCTCGCCCACCCGCCGCGTGATCAGCTCCTCCGCCGTCACGGCCGCACAACCCGCCGCCGCGATCTGCAGCAGCTCCGCGGGCGAGAACACGCCCTCCTGCCCCTTCCGGCCCAGCCGGACGTCCGCGCCGCGCTCGTTGCGCCCGACGAAGACGTGCTTGCCTTCGCGCTGTACTTCCAGTGCCACTTCGGTCTCCTCGCTCACGTATGCGGCAGAACCCGCTCAACCGCGCGTTTGTTCCGGCGCCCACTGCGCGAGAACCGTGATCGTGCCGGGGTCCACCTCGGTGAACCCGGCGTCCCGCACCGCGATCACCCGATCGCGCCGCCAGCCCTCCGCCGGATCCTCGACCGGGCACAGCTCCTTCCAGCGCGCCACCGACGGCGTCCGCACCGACGTCCGGTACCGCTGCGCGGCCCAGCTCGCGAGGTCGGCCGGATCCAGCAACGCGGCCAAGATCATCGTCGCGTGGCCGACCTGCGCCGCGGCCTTCCCGACCGTCATCGGCACCTGCGGGTTCAGCAGCAGCGACGGCACGCCTGCCAGGGCGGGCCCCGGCTCGTCCGGCGGCAACTCGCTGCCGGAGATCTGCAGCCGCGAGACCTCCTTCGGGCTGTCGACAACCCGGCCGGGCACAAGTGCTCGCGCCTGCGCGCCGTCGATCTCGACGGTCACGCCGGGCAGATCCTGTACGGCCTGCCAATGCGCGCCGCGCGCCCGCCGGGCGACCTTGCGGATGCGGTTGTCCAGCCAGTCGTGCACGGGCTCGGCCCATTCGCCACCCGGCGCCGAACGCTCGTCGAGACACACCGCCAGCGCCGCGGCCGCGGCGGCCTCCAGCAGCGGCGTCCGTCCCGGCGGCTCGGCGCGTTCGATGCGCAGGATCACCGGCATGGCCCGGACTTCGGCCGGGTCCTCCTCGGTGGTGTCCGCGGTATCCGCGGCCGGTAGCCCGAGCCAATACGCGTACCGAGCCGCCAGCGGCTCCAGAACCTCACTCACGGCCGCGCGGGTTCGAGTCCGTCGGCCGCGTCGGCGGCTTCCACCTCGGCCCTGGTGACACCGAGGACGAACAGCACGGCGTCGAGGTACGGGTGCGAAAGCGCGGTGTCGGCGACCTCCCGCAGCGCCGGCTTGGCGTTGAACGCCACGCCCATTCCCGCCGCGGACAGCATGTCGATGTCGTTGGCGCCGTCCCCGACGGCGACGCACTGGCCGAGCGGGATCTCGTACTCCTCGGCGAACCGCCGCAACGCCCTCGCCTTGCCCTCGCGATCGACGACCTCGCCGACGACCCGGCCGGTGAGCTTGCCGCCGACGACCTCGAGTTCGTTGGCGGCCGCGAAGTCCAGGCCCAGATCGTCCACCAGCCGGTCGATGATCCGGGTGAATCCGCCGGACACGACACCGCAGCGGAATCCCATCCGCTTGAGCGTGCGCACGGTCGTCCGCGCGCCGGGCGTCAGCTCCAGCGAATTCGCGACCTCGTCGAGCACGGACTCGGGCAGCCCGGCCAGCAGCGAGACCCGCCGCTCCAGCGACTCGGTGAAGTTGAGCTCGCCGCGCATCGCCGCTTCGGTGATCTCCCGGACCTGCGGCTCGACCCCGGCGTACGCGCCGAGCATCTCGATGACCTCACCCTGGATCAGCGTCGAGTCGACGTCGAACACGACGAGGCGCTTCGCCCGCCGGGTGATCCCGGCCCGCTCCACCGCGACGTCGATTCCCGCCTGCGAGGCCGCGTCGGCCAGGACGGACCGCAGTTCGGCGTCGGCGACCTCGCTGTCCTCGGCGACCGAGACGTACAGCTCCAGCCCGGTCACCGGGTAGTCGGCGACGCTGCGGATGGTGTCGATGTTCGCCCCGACCGAGGCGAGCCGCCGCGCCACCTCGGAGAACGCGCGGGCGGTGACCGGACGGCCCAGCACCACCAGCACGTGCGAGGAGTCACGGCGCCCCAGCGCGAACGGGTCCTCGCCGATCGCCGAGCCGATCCGCACGTCGACCTGCATCCCGACCGTGGCCATCGCCTGCTCGACGGACTCCTGCAGGCCCTCCGGATCGTGGTACACCCCGGCGAGCACCCCGAGCACCAGCCGGCCGCGGATGACGACCTGTTCGACGTCGAGCACGTCGACGTCGTGCCGGGTGAGCACGGCGAACAGCACCGACGAGACGCCGGGTTTGTCGGGACCGGTCGTCGTGATCAGGACGGGAGTCTGGGTCACGGGAGTCTTCCTCGCTGGGGGCGGTGATCTCGGCGAGTCCAGTCTGGCGTCCCGGACCGCGCATGAAGAAGGGGGGGGGGGGGGGGGGGGGGGGGGGGGGGGGGGGGGCCCCGCCCGCGCCCGGGCGCCTGGGGGGGGGGGCGGGGGGGGCTGTGGTCTGGCGCGCGCCGACGGGGCGGCGCCGCTCCCGCTCGAGGCGTGCGCGCTGCCCCGCGCGCCTCGGGCGCCGCCGCCCCCGCCCCCTGTCCTAACGGGTCACTGCTCGCTCGCGTTGTCCTTGTCGTGATCCCCGGGGATCGCCGCCTCGGTCAGCACTTGCGAAGGGGCTTTCGCCTCGCCGTGCACCTTCGGTTTCCCGAAGAAGCCGATCTCGCCTTCGGAGTGAATGCGCTCGATCATGTGCGGATAGTGCAGCTCGAAGGCGGGCCGCTCGGAACGGATCCGGGGCAGTTCGGTGAAGTTGTGCCGCGGCGGCGGGCAGGAGGTCGCCCATTCGAGCGAGTTGCCGTAGCCCCACGGGTCGTCCACCGTGACGACCTCGCCGTACCGGTAGCTCTTGAAGACGTTCCAGATGAACGGCAGCGTCGAGGCACCGAGGATGTACGCGCCGATCGTGGAGATCGTGTTCAGCGTGGTGAACCCGTCCGTCGGCAGGTAGTCCGCGTACCGGCGCGGCATGCCCTCGGCACCCAGCCAGTGCTGGACGAGGAACGTGCCGTGGAAGCCGATGAACGTGGTCCAGAAGTGCCACTTGCCCAGCTTCTCGTCCATCATCCGGCCGGTGATCTTGGGGAACCAGAAGTAGATCCCGGCGAAGGTGGCGAACACGATCGTGCCGTAGAGCACGTAGTGGAAGTGCGCGACGACGAAGTAGCTGTCCGACACGTGGAAGTCGATCGCCGGCGCGGCCAGCATGATGCCGGTCAGACCGCCGAAGAGGAACGTGACGATGAAGCCCATCGAGAAGATCATCGGCGTCTCGAAGGACAGCTGGCCCTTCCACATCGTGCCGATCCAGTTGAAGAACTTCACCCCGGTCGGGACCGCGATCAGGAAGGTCATGAAGGAGAAGAACGGCAGCAGCACGGCGCCGGTGGCGTACATGTGGTGCGCCCACACCGCGACCGACAGCGCCGCGATCGCCAGCGTCGCCCACACGAGGCCCTTGTAGCCGAAGACCGGTTTCCGGCTGAACACCGGGAAGATCTCCGACACGATCCCGAAGAACGGGAGCGCGACGATGTACACCTCGGGATGGCCGAAGAACCAGAACAGATGCTGCCAGAGGATCACCCCGCCGTTCGCGGAGTCGAACACGTGCGCCCCGAGATGCCGGTCCGCCAGCAGGCCCATCAGCGCCGCGGTCAGGATCGGGAAGGCGAGCAGGACCAGGATCGACGTCACCAGGATGTTCCAGGTGAAGATCGGCATCCGGTACATCGTCATGCCGGGCGCGCGCAGGCACACGATCGTGGTGATCATGTTGACCGCACCGAGGATGGTGCCAAGACCCGAGACGACCAGACCGGAGATCCACAGGTCGGCGCCGACGCCGGGCGAGTGGATCGCGTCCGACAGCGGGGTGTAGGCGAACCAGCCGAAGTCGGCCGCGCCACCCGGGGTGAGGAAGCCGGAGAGCACGATCAGGCCGCCGAACAGGTACAGCCAGTACGAGAACGCGTTCAGCCGCGGGAACGCGACGTCCGGCGAACCGATCTGCAGCGGCATGATGAAGTTCGCGAACCCGAACAGGATCGGCGTCGCGTACAGCAGCAGCATGATCGTGCCGTGCATCGTGAACAGCTGGTTGTACTGCTCCTGCGACAGGAACTGCTGGCCGGGACGCGCCAGCTCGGTACGGATCAGCATCGCCATCGCGCCGCCCACCATGAAGAAGGCGAACGACGTGACCAGATACATGATGCCGATCTGCTTGTGGTCCGTGGTGCGGAACAACCGCAGCAGGTACGAACCCTTAACCGTCTCGTGCGCCGGGTATGGGCGCGTGGCGATCGGCTTGGGGGCTACGGCCGTCACTCCTGCCTCCAACACTGCAGCCTTGTGGTGGTCATTGATCGGGAATCGCCGGGACGCGTCCTACCGTGCGGTGGGCCCATTCCGGCAATCAAGGGGATCGTAGCCCTCGCTACCGACAGTCGCTCGCACCGGCTGGCAAGATCGCGCCGTGGCCGACGAATACACCCGAGCCGCGGTCGGCGCCGCGGTGGCCGTTGCCCGGCGGTACGGACTGCCCGCCGACGCGCCCGAGGTCCTGCACGAACGCTCGAACGTGCTGGTGAGACTGGGTCCGGTGGTGGCGAGAGTACCCGCGACGACGCGGCTGGCGCGGCCCGATCCGGCCGCGTGGCTCGCCCGGGACGTCGCACTGTCGGCCCACCTCACCGAACGTGATGTGCTGGTCGTCTCACCGACCACGGATCCCCCGGCCGGACCGCATTTCGCGCAGGGTCTCCCTGTCACGCTCTGGCACTACGTCCGGGCCGATCCGGACCGCCGGTGTTCCCCCGCCGAGCTCATGGAATCACTCGGCCGGGTCCACGCCGCGCTCCGCGACTACCCCGGTGACCTGCCCGAACGCGGACCGCTCGCCGAACTGCACCGGATTCTCGACCGCCACGGCGCCACGATGGACGGCGCGGCGCCCCGGCTGCGCGCCGAGGCGGATCGCATCGCCGCGGCGATGCCCGTCGCTCCCGCGCAGGCCCTGCACGGCGACGCGCATCCGAGCAATGTGATGGTCACCTCGGCCGGTCCGTGCTGGCTCGACTTCGAGGACACCTGGCGTGGTCCGCTCGCCTGGGACCTCGCCACGTTCGCCAAGGAAACCGGCCGCGACGCGCTAGCCGCCTACCCCGGCGAAGTCGACGAAGCCGCCTTCGCACCCTGTCTCGAACTCCGCCGCCTCTTCGAGATCCCCTGGCGCTACGTCATCGCCCGCCGCTTCCCGCACCGCCTCCCCGAAGCCCGCGCCGCCCTCGCCCGCTACTTCGCCTGATCACGCGAGATCTCCGCCCAATCACGCGAGTGCGCTCTCCAATCACGCGAGCGCGCTCCCCGATCACAGCCTCAGCCCTCCGGATACCACTCCAGAATCGCCTCGACAACCCCCGCCGGGTCCTCCAGCGGCGTCAGGTGGCCGACCTCGGGCAGCACGACGAGCGTGGCGTCGTCCAGCGCGCCGACCATGGTGTTCGCCGCGTCCAGCGGGGTGATCGCGTCCTGCTCGCCGACGATCACCAGCGCCGGGATGTCCTTGTCCCGCAACAGCTCGACGGAGTCCGGGCGGACCCGCATCGCTCGCGCGGCCCACGCGACACCGGCCGGCGGCTGGGCGTCGATGAGACCGCGGACCGTTTCGGTGACTTCCGGGCGTTCGGCCCGGGTCTTCTCGGACAGCAGGTTCGGCAGGTTCGCCTCGGCGAGCCAGCCCGTGACTCCCTCGGCGTCGGCACGCTCGGCGACGTCGAGCCGGGCCTGCGCCGCCTCGGGCGTGTCGGCGGTGGCCTTGGTGTCGATGAGGACCAGCCCGCCGACGCGTTCGGGGGCGAGCCGGAGCACGGCCAGCGCCAGATAGCCACCCATCGAGCAGCCGCCGAGCACGACGCGGTCGAGGCCGAGCCGGTCGAGCAGCGCGACGACGTCGTGGGCGGCGTCCGCGAGGCTGGGCTCGCGTTCGGTTTCCGGGAGCGGGCTACGGCCGAGTCCGCGCTGGTCGGGCGTGATCACCCGGACCCGTTCGGCGAGCGGGGCGCGCACCGGGTCCCACATCCGGGCGTCGAGGGGGAAGGCGTGCAGGAGTACCAGGGGCAGATCCGTCATGGCCCGATTCTGTCGGACCCTCGCGCTAGCGTCGCGGACATGCTGATCACGACCTTCACCGAGCTGCGGACGGAACGGCTCGTGCTGCGGCCGCTGCGCGAGGAGGACCGGCAGGCCATGGTGGACATCCACACCGACCCGAGGACGAACCGGTTCAACCCCGATCCGCCCGACGTCGCGACGTTTTCGGAGACGTACACGGCCTGGCTGGCGCACTGGGCCGAGCACGGATTCGGCTACCTCGCGGTGACCGAGGCGGGCGGCATGGAGGTACTGGGCGTGACCGGGGTACGGCTCCGCGAGTTCTGCGGCGAGCGGGTGCTGAACCTGGCCTACCGGTACCGGCCGTCGGCGTGGGGAAAGGGCTACGCCGTCGAGGCGGCGGCAGCGGTCGTGGACTGGTGTGCCAGGGAACTGCCCGGCATTCCGGTGCTGGCGAGCATCGCCGTGACGAACAAGCCTTCGCTGCGAGTGGCGGAGCGGCTCGGATTCACCGACTACACGGAGGAGATGTACGACGGAGCATATTCACGCCACTACCGGCGTTCTCACGACAACTGAACAAGAGGCTCACCAACGGCGATGCGGCCGCCTGCGTGCACGCGCGTCCCAGCAGGCGCGGTGCCAGTGGCGGCGGTCGGCGACGGAGCCGGTCTCGTCGGCGGGCCAGACGACCACATGCGGGGTGCCGTGCCGGATCTCGTGGTCGCAGCCGGGGCAGCGGTAGACCTTGTTCGCCTGGGCGCCGGGCACGGTGCGCACGAGCCAGTCCCCGTCCGCACCCGATTCGGCGCGTGCCCAGCCGGTGGCGGCACCCAGCTCGGGCTGGGCGCCACCACGGGCGTCGCGGGCACGGCCGCGGTCCGGACGGTTGCGTCGGGGCACGCCGAAACGGTAACCGCCGGGCGGATCGAGCCGGGGAACAGGCGGTGACCAGGCCGTGGCCGGGTCCGAGCCGGACTCAAGCGGCGTTCAGGCGCCCGATGATCCGCTCGTGGCTCAGCCCGTCCCAGTCGAGCCTGGCCAGGGTGCGGCCGGTGCGGCGGAAGTCCTCGCCGCCGAGCGCGGACATGATCGTGATGGCGGCGTCCACCATCGGGGTGCCGATCCCGGCGCGGCGCGCGAGCGCCTGCAACGGCACCAGCGTGGAGCGGATGTCCTCGGTGAGGAACCGGTGGTCGAGGCTGGTCGGCGCGGCGATCGTCTTGTACGGCTCGACCGTGCGGATGGCGTCGAGCAGGCAGGTGCGGGTGCAGCCGTAGTAGCGGTCGAGCAGCTCGGTCATCGGGAGCAGCCGCGCGCCATACGCCTCGGCGACCGCGGCGAACTCCGCCTCGGTCCGCTCCAGCAGGGTCACGGTGCGCGCGGACAGGCCTTCGACGTAGAAGAGCAGCTCCTCCGCGCGGTCGATGGTCCCGAGGTTGGCGAGCGCGATGGGCACATGGGCCACGGCGCCGAAGTCGTGCAGGCCGCGTTCGAGCGGGTTGCGGGTCACCTCGAGCATGGGGAACCACTCGCACACCAGCCCGGCGTGCCGGTCGACGGCCTCGGCCGAGCTGCCGGAGAACAGGTTCCAGCCCTTGGCGCCGAGCACGGTCACCCCGCCGGTCCCGTGCGGCCGGGCGGCGAACAGCGCGTCGGTCTCGACGACATCGACGTCCGGGGCACCCGCGACCGTCAACGCGTGGGCGAACTCGACGCTGCCGCAGAGCTTGCTGGAGAACAGGACCACGACCTGTCCCCGGGTGAGATGCGGGGCGAGGCGCGCGGCCACCTCCGGGTAGGCGGTGGTGACCGTCGCGACGAGGACGACAGCACGGCCGGCGAGGTCGGCCGGGTCGCCGGTGACAGCGCGGAGCGGGAAACGTCCATTGAGGACACCGGTCGCGGTGATCTCACGACGGCGGGCGATCTCGTCCGCCGTCCGGGGATCTCGGGTGTAGAGGTGCACGGGCAGGTCGCGCGACGCGAGGTACGCGGCCACCGCGCGTCCCTCGCCACCGGCTCCGACGACCCCGATTCCGTCCAGCACAGCCATATCGCCCACTCCGTTCCATCCGGCACGTAGTGGACAGGTCGCGCGGTCCGGGCCGGGAGTTCCCCGGCGGGGAACGTCCCAGCAAGCAGGAAGGTCCTGCTCAGCCCTGCGCGATCACGAGCGGGACGAGCTGTTCGGCGGTGGTGAGCGAGCCGTGCTGGCCGATCAGCGAGGACTCGACGGCTTCGGCGAGTTCCCGCACCATGCCGAACCGGCCGCGGGCCGCCGCGACGACGTCGCCGATCCGTGGCCGGACGCGATCGCTGACGGTGTGCCCGAACCAGCCCGCCTCGATCGCTTCGTCCCGTGAGCGCACCCAGGCGCGGTCACCGATCACCTCGCGCCACGCGGCGAGCACGTCGTCGGCCGCCCCTGGCTCGGCGTAGACGTGCCGGGCCCGGACCTCGCCGCCGATCGCGCGGACACCGGCGAGCAGATCCGGGGTCTCGTCGATGTCGAGCACGCCATCGACGGCGACCATCCCGTGGTCGGCTACCACGGCGAGCAGCGCGCCCGGCGGCAGACCGTCCACAAGGGACTCGACGAGCCGGTCCACCTGGCGCAGCTGCATGCGCCAGGCCGTCGAACCCGGGCCGTACAGGTGCCCGAGCATGTCGACTTCGTTGTGGTAGGCGTAGCAGAACGCCCTGCCTTCGGCGAGCACGTCGAGGGTGCGGGCGGCGAGGTCGCCGAGCGCGTGGACTCCGGCATAGCGGGCACCGCGCTGCGTCGCGCGGGTCAGCGCGGTGTCGGCGAACTTCGCCGAGGACACCACGGCGGAGTCGATCCCGGCTGCCGCAGCGCGTTCGAACGTGGTCTGCAGGGGCTGGACCTCACGGGGTGGCAGCGCGCCCCGGAGGTCGCCGCCGTTTTCGTGGCTGCACCAGCGCAACGCGTTGAGCACACCGGTTCCCGGCATCTCGAACGTGTAGCCGACCATGCCGTGCTCACCGGACGCGAGCCCGGTGCCGATCGCGGCGAGCCCGGCGGCGGTCGTGGACGGGAATCCGACGCGGAGCTGACGCTGGGCGAGTTCGGCCAGCACCGGCGCGTCCGCGGCGTGCTCGTGGAGCAGTTCCCAGCCGAGCCCGTCGATCAGCAGCACGGCGGCGCTGCGGCTCTCCGGCAGCGTCAGCGTGTTCACGAACTCACTGACGCCGACAGCGGCGAGCAGGGACGGGACGACCTGGCCCAGATGCGGGATTCCGGTGATCTGCGGTGGTTCCACCCGCCCAGCTTCCCACCTCGCCCCCGGCCGGTGATAATTCTTTGCATGCCGACCTACGCCTACCGCTGCCGGGAATGCACCGAGACGTTCGAACTGCTGCGGCCGATGAGCGAGTCGAGTGCTCCCGCGGTGTGCCCGGACGGGCACGCCGACACCGTCAAGCTCCTGACGACCGTCGCGCTGACCGGCGCCGCGGGTGCGTCCGCCGCGCCGGCCCCGGCGGGTGGCGGCTGCTGTGGTGGTGGCTGCTGCGGCTAGCAGGCCTTCAGCGCCTGGTCGAGGTCGTACCAGAGATCCTCGACGTCCTCGAGACCGACCGACATCCGGATCAGCCGGTCGGTGACCCCGGCGCCGTGCCGGTCCGCCGCGTCGACGATGCGATGGCTGATCGACGCCGGATGCTGGATCAACGTGTCGACGCTGCCCAGGCTGACCGCCGGGGTGACGAGCCGGACCGCGCCGATCAGCGCGTGCGGGTCGCCGTCGACTTCGAACGCCACCAGCGGCCCGCCGAGCCGCGGGTAGTGGACGGACCGGACAGCGGTGTGCGAAGCCAGGCGCTCGGCGAGGACGGCCGCCGTCGCGGAGGCGGCGGTGACCCGCAGCGGGAGCGTGGAAAGCCCGCGCAGCAACAAATATCCGGCGAGCGGGTGCAGGACCCCGCCGGTGGCGAACCGGATCTGCCGCAGCCTGCCCGCCTCCTCGGCGTCGCACGCGACCACCCCGCCCATGACGTCCCCGTGCCCGCCGAGGAACTTCGTCGCACTGTGCAGCACGATGCGTGCGCCGTGCCGGCCGGGCCGTTGCAGCACCGGTGTCGCGAAGGTGTTGTCGACCAGCAGCGGAACATCACCGCAGATCTCGGCGAGCGCGGCGATGTCGACTTCGCGCAGCGTCGGGTTCGCGGGCGTCTCGACGAATACCAGCCCGGTGTCCGGCCGCAGCGCGGTGGCGAGGTCCTCCGGCGCGGTCCAGGTGACTTCGGTGCCGAGCAGCCCGGAACCGAGCAGGTGATCGGAACAGCCGTACACCGGACGCGCCGCGACGACATGCGGTTTTCCTTGTGCCACCGCGGAAAGCAGGCAGGCCGACACCGCTGCCATCCCGCTGGCGAACGCGACCGCCTGCTCGAAACCCTCGAGTTCGGCAAGCGCTTTCTCGAAACGCTCGACGGTCGGGTTCCCGATCCGGCCGTACACCGGCATCCCGGGCGCGACCGCGCCGGCGGCGAACTCGTCGATACGCCGGGCCTCGTCGGCGCTGTCGCGGGAGGGGTAGGTGGTGGACAGGTCGAGCGGGACGGCGTGCACGCCCAGGTCCGTGAGGTCTTCACGGCCGGCGTGGACGGCTCGCGTGCGCAGTGCGGTCATACCGTCATGGTCGATCTTCTATCGGCTTCCAAGCAATCTTCTCGGATAAGATTCAGAGATGGCCGATTCCGTCGAACTCAGTCCGGTTGATCTCGAGATTTTGCGGCTCCTGCAGAACGACGCCCGGATGTCCAACAAGGACCTGGCTACCGCGGTCGGCATCGCCCCGTCGACCTGCCTGGACCGCGTGGCGCGACTGCGCGAGACCGGCGTGATCACCGGGCAGCACGCGCAGGTGGACGCGGCCAAGCTCGGCCGCCCGCTGGAAGCGTTCCTCTTCGTCCAGGTGCGCCCGCACCGCCGCCCGCTGGTGGACCGGTTCATCGAGCACCTGCTCGCCCAGCCCGAGGTCCGCGCCGTCTACCACCTGACAGGTCCGGACGACTTCCTCGCCCACGTCGCCACCAGCTCGGCCGCCGAACTGCAACGCCTGGTCCTGGACGAACTGACCGCGCGCGACGAAGTCGCCCGGGTGCACACCAACCTCGTCTTCCAGCACTGGTCCGGCGGCCCGCTGCTCCCGCCTGCCTGACCGTCGCTTCGCCCGCCAGGTGGCGGTCGCTACACGCGGGGGCGGGGAACATTGTCCCTAACGCTCGGTGCGGTTCGTACACCGCCCCCACGGGTCCTACCGCGACACCGACACCACCACAGGCCTGCCCCCACCAGCCCCATCAGCCACCAACGTCACCCGACCACCTGAAGACCCCCAGCGAATCCCACCCCTTACCGAGAAAACCTCCATGTGGCATGCGGTGCGCTCAACGCACCCAAGGTGGCATTCGGTGCGTTGGACGCACCCAATGCCACATTGGGGCGTTTGGACCCCGTGTTCGGCCGCACCGAAACCACCGCCCCGTCGCGAACACCAGCCGTTATCTTCGCGTTGAGACAAGCGATAGCAAAGGTCCCTTGCTATCACCAGGAGTGGCCAGTGGGGCGATGGGGGCGGAAGTGACCACCAGCCGGGGCAGCGCCGGTTACGGGGTGTGGTCAGTAGTCCTTGAAGCCCTTGCCGGTTTTCCGGCCGAGGCGCCCGGCCGTCACGAGGTGTTCCAGCAGGGGCGCCGGGGCGAAGCCCTCCTCGCGGAATTCGTTGAACAGCGTCCGCTGAATGGCCAGCGAGACGTCCAGGCCGACGACGTCGAGCAGTTCGAACGGGCCCATCGGCAGGCCGCAGCCGACCTTCATGGCGGTGTCGATGTCGTCCGCGTCCGCGTAGTGGGCTTCGAGCATCTTCACCGCGTCGTTGAGGTACGGGAAAAGCAGCGCGTTCACGATGAAGCCCGCCCGGTCTCCGCAGTGCACCGCGTGCTTGCCGACCGCCGCGCACACGGCGTCCGCGGTCGCGAGCACGTCGGGGGCGGTGGCGATGGTCGAGACGACCTCGACGAGCTTCATCACCGGGGCCGGGTTGAAGAAGTGCAGCCCGACCACGTCGGACGGCCGGGAGGTCGCGGCGGCGCATTCGATCACCGGGAGCGAGGAGGTCGTGGTCGCCAGGATCGCGCCCGGCCGCACGACGTCGTCGAGCGCGGCGAAGACCGCCTGTTTGACGGCCAGTTCCTCGGCGACGGCCTCGATTACCAGGTCCACGTCGGCCAGGTGCCCGAAATCGGTCACCGGGGAGATCCTGGCCAGCGCGGCCGCACCGTCCGATTCGGACAGTTTGCCCTTGACGACGGCCTTGTCCAGCGACTTCTTCACCCGCGCGACCGAGGCGTCGGCCTTTTCCTGGCTCCTGGCCCGCAGCACGACGTCGAAACCGCGCTTGGCGAACACCTCCGCGATGCCGGTCGCCATCGTGCCGGTGCCCACGACGCCGATCTTGCGCACCTCGCGCGCCACCGCCGTGTCCACAGTGGACGCCTGCGAAGCCGCGTCGGCGACCACGGTCGGCGAGTCCGGCGCGTCGTAGGTGTAGAAGCCGCGGCCGGTCTTGCGGCCGAGCAATCCCGCGGTGATCATCTGCTTCAGCAGCGGCGCGGGCGCGTGCAGCCGGTTGCGCGACTGGTGGTACATCGTGTCGAGGATTTCGTAGGCGGTGTCGAGACCGATCAGGTCCAGCAGCGCCAGCGGGCCCATCGGGTATCCGCAACCGAAACGCATCGCGGCGTCGAGATCCTCACGCGTGGCGTAGCGCTGTTCGTACATCCGCACCGCGTGGTTGAGATACCCGAACAGCAACGCGTTCGCGATGAACCCGGCCCGGTCGCCCATCACCACCGGCACCTTACCCAGCCGCTCGGCGAACGCCACGACGTCGGCGACCACCTCCGGCTCGGTCACCACGGTCCGCACGATCTCGACCAGTTTCAGCACCGGGGCGGGATTGAAGAAGTGCATCCCGACGACCTTGCCGGGCCGCGCGGTGTGCACGCCGATCTCGGTGATCGACAGCGACGACGTGTTCGACGCGAACACCACGTCCGGGCGGGTGATCTTGTCCAGTTGCGAGAAGACATCCGCCTTCGCGCCCAGGTTCTCCGGGATCGCCTCGATCACAAGGTCCACATCGGACAGATCCGACAGCGACGTCGTGTAGCGGATCCGGCCGAGCAGGGCGTCGCGGGCCGCCTCGTCGAGCTTGCCACCGGACAGCGCGCGTTCGGTCGAGTGCGTCAGATGCCCGCGACCGCGGGCGACGCACGCGTCGTCGAGTTCGACCGCGATCACGTCCAGGCCGCTGCGGGCCAGCACCTCGGCTATGCCGGCGCCCATCGTGCCCAAGCCGATCACACCGACCGTCGAGATGTCCCGCGCCATCGAGGCCTCCGGAGGTTACTCGCTAGTAGTTTGCTCCGCATACTGCCATGCTCCGGCCATCGGGACAGGGTCTGTCACCCTCCGAATCGAGTCAGATGAAACCGGTACACGTACGCGAACCGTCGACACGCGCACCCGGATCGACGACTCGCGTACCGGAACAGTCGGCTCGCGTCATTCGCCGAAGTTGGTGTCCACCAGTTCTCGGGCCTTCGCCAGCGCTTCGGCGGCTTGGGGACCGCTGGCGCGGATCTCGATCCGGTCGCCCTGCCGCGCGCCGAGCGACATCAGCGCCAGCACGCTGTGCGCGTCGGCCTCCTGTTCGCCGAGCCGCACCGAGACCTCGGCGTCGAACCCGGCGAGGCTGCGTACCAGCACCGCGGCGGGCCTGGCATGCAGGCCAACGTCGTTGTGCAGGGTCAGCTCGATCGTCTCGCCGCCCTCGACGGGCGAAGCGGCTACGAGGTCCTCGGGCGCACCGGCGGCCGCGGCGGCTTCGGCGACGGCTTTGCGGTCGGCGCCACCTTGCGCGGCGACGGCGGCCGCGACCGCGCCTTCGACCAGCGGGGCGTCCACGACCACCGCGGCGGACGGATCGGCCAGCGTTTCCACCGCGAGCTCGGCGGTCATCTGGGCGCTGCCGAGGTCGTAGAGCAGCACGACCCCGGCGCCCGAATCGGCGCGCTGGGTGGCGGCGACGACCTCGTCGTAGTCGGTGCCGATGCCCCCGCCCGGCAGTCCCCCGGCGGGCACGATGGTGACGTCGGGCGCCATCTGCGCGGCCAGTTCGGCGAGTCCTTCGGCCAGCCGCGCGCTGTGCGACACGAGCACGATTCCCACGCTCACCGGGCGGCCTCCGCGAACGCGCGCAGCAGCAGCGCCGTCGAACGCGCGCCGGGATCCATGTGTCCCACCGCGCGTTCCCCGAGGTACGAGGCCCTTCCCTTGCGGGGCACCAAGTCCACTGTGGACTCCGCGCCCCGGTCGGCGGCGTCCGCCGCGGCGGTCAGCGCGGCGGCGAGGTCACCACCGGCCGAGGAGGCGGCCTCGACCGCGGGGGCCAGGGCGTCCACCATGGTCGCGTCGCCCACGACGGCCTTGCCCCGCGCCTGAACGCCTTCCAGCGCCGCCTTCAACGCCTCGACGAGCACCGGCACGTCGACCTCGCCAGTCGTGCCGAGTTTGCCCGAGGCACGCAGGAAAGCCGTGCCGTACAACGGTCCCGCCGCGCCGCCGACCTTCGAGATCAACGTGGTGGCCGCGAGTTTCGCGACCGCCGCCGGCGTTTCCGGCACCCCGGCGTCGAGCGCGGCCACGATCGCCTCGAACCCCCGGTTGAGGTTCTCGCCGTGGTCGGCGTCGCCGATGGCCCGGTCGAGTTCGATCAGCTCCGCCCGGTGCCCGGCCACCACCGTCGCCGCGGCCCGCAGCGCCGCGGCGACCCCTGTCGCGTCGCAGCCCATGTCAGACTCCCCACCGCAGCGCGGCGGTGTGCACCGGCGCGTCCCAGAGCCTGATCAGCTCGTCGTCCAGTTTGAGCAATGTCAGACTCATTCCCTGCATCTCCAGACTCGTGATGTACGGCCCGACGAGCCTGCGTTCGACCACGATGCCACGCTCGGCCAGCAGCCGCTCGGCGATGCCGTGCGCGAGGTACAGCTCGACGAGCGGGGTCCCGCCCATCGAGTTGGTGAACAGCAGGACCCGGTCGCCGTCGGCGAAGGGCAGATCGGTGATCAGGGCTTCGAGCATCCTGGCCACGAGCGCGTCGGCGGGCTCGGCCGGGATCCGCTCGCGGCCGGGTTCCCCGTGGATGCCGATGCCGAACTCGATCTCGTTCTCGCCGAGGTCGAAACTCGGCTCGCCCGCGTGCGGCACGGTCGGCGCGGTGAGCGCGACCCCGATCGAGCGCACGTTGGCGATCACCTTGCGCGCCAGCGCTTCCACCTCGTCCAGCGTGTCACCGCGTTCGGCGGCGGCGCCGGCGATCTTCTCCAGCAGCACGGTGCCGCCGACACCGCGGCGGCCCGCGGTGTACGTCGAGTCCTTGACCGCGATGTCGTCCCCGACGACCACGCTGCGCACGTCGTGTTCCTCGGCGCCGGCCAGCTCCGCCGCGGTCTCGAAGTTGAGCAGGTCGCCGGTGTAGTTCTTGACGATCAGCAACGCGCCGGAGTCGCCCGTGGTCGCGGTGATCGCGGCCTGCACCGCGTCCGGGGTCGGCGAGGTGAACACCGCACCGGGCACCGCGGCGTCGAGCATCCCGCGCCCGACGAACCCGCCGTGCAGCGGTTCGTGCCCGGAACCGCCGCCGGAGATGATCGCCACCTTTCCCGCCACGGGCGCGTCCGCCCTGATCACCACGGCCGGATCGGGTTCGACGCGCAGGATGTCGGCGTGTGCCGCGGCGAGCCCGCGCAACGACTCCTCGACCACCGTCGCCGGATCGTTGATGATCTTCTTCATGGCGGCCTCCGGCACGTCGGTGGGTGGGGTGCCCTCTTCCTACCGCCCCCGGCGCGTCGCCGCCAGGCGTCAGGCCTTGGGCAGCTTCTGCGCGAGGTTCTTCGCCAGCTTGACCGTTTTACCGCACGTGTCGTCCTGCCCGGCCTTGGCGTCGACGTTCTGGTACTGGACCTGCGCGATCTCGACCTGCTTGCCCTGCCACTCCCGGTGCTGCCACTGGACCCGGCAGTCGGCCGTGGTCGTCGAGAGCTTCTGGTACGCGGTGAGCCCGCCGTCGAGGCCGACCTTGGTGAACCCGTTTCCCTCGGCGGGGGCGAGGCCGGGGAACAACGTCACGGTGACCGAGGTGCCCAGCCCCCAGACACAGGAATGCAGCGACGTCGGGAGCTTGTTCGCGGACTTGGCCACGGCGTCGATCGCCGAGTTGTCCAGCGCGGTGCACGGATCGACGGCGAGCACCGAGCCCGGCGTCGACGGGTACGTCGCGGGCGAGGCGTGCAGCTTCTTCACGGCCCCGTCGAGCGCGGTCTGCCCGGCCCGGCACGCGTCTCCGCCGTTGTAGATGACCGAAAAGGTCACGCCGAGATTGGGATCCCGGGTGGTGAGCGCGCTGACGTCGCACGAGCCGCCGTCGGTGCCCTTCGAGACGACCAGCGGCAGCCCGCCGAGCGCGCCGGTGGTGTTGTTCGCGGCGAACGTGACCGCGCCGCCGACCTTCACCGAGAGCCGGATCTCCTTGCCGCCAGGGTCTTTCACCGTGTTCCGGCACTCGTCGAAGGTCACCGAGGACGGTGACGGGTCGGCGGCGACGGTGCCGAGCGAGGCCAGCGCGGTCTTGTCGACGAACTGGCACGGCTGGACCAGCCGCAACGCCGCCGACGCCACCGCCGGGTCCGTGATCGGGCCGCTCGGCGCGTTGTCGGCGTTCGCCGCGGGCACCGTCGTACGGGGATAGTTGGACTTGCCGAGGTCCCCGCCGCCGCAGGCGGTGACCACCAGCGCGAGCGCGGCGGCCACCCCGGCGGCCGGGAAGAACCGGCTGCTTCGGACGTCAGCGAACACGTCGTGCACGGTAGCCGGACGTGCTCGCCGTTGTCCGGACAACCCGGCTATTCCCCCTCGGCGGGGGCGTCCCCGGCCTCGGCGGGGACCGTGATGGGCCGCAGCACCGCCCAGAGCACGAACAGCGCGGTGAACACCAGCATGCCGATCCCGGCCCACAGGTTGATGTTCACCCCGGCCGCCTTGTCGCGATCGGCCTCGGTGGTGAACGCGATGCCCATCACCGTGAGCACCACACCGTAGACACCGATCAGCAGCGCGATGATCAGCCGGATGTCGAAGGCGCCCGCCTTGCGCGGCCGCGCGGACTCGTGTGCCATGCGGACCTCCTAGAAGATGATGTTCAGCGCGATGGTCAGGATCAGCACGATGCCCGCGAGCAGGCCCGGCTTGCGGTACCAGCCCGCGTTCTCGCCGGTGTCGTCGTGCTTGAGGGTGTCCCGTGGGGTCAGCGAGTACACCAGCCCGACCAGTTCGCTGTCCGGCTTCGGGCGCGTCGCCAGCGAGACGGCGACGCTGATCACGATGTCGACGACGAACGCCGTCCCGGCGGCGACGAAGCTGGTGCCCTGCCCCTTCAGCCCGAGCACGCCGGTCTGCGACAGCGTCCACACGGTGATCGCCGAGGCGGTACCGAGGACGAGGCCGAGCCAGCCCGCGGTGGGCGTCATGCGCTTCCAGAACATGCCGAGGATGAACGTGGCGAACAGCGGCGCGTTGAAGAAGGAGAACAGGTCCTGCAGGTAGTTCAGGATGTTGCCGGAGTTCGAGGCGATGAACGCGGTCCCGATCGCCAGCACCGTGCCGCCCGCGGTGACGCCGCGGCCGAGCTTCAGGTAGTAGTCGTCCGGCTTGTCCTTCTTCACGTACGTCTGCCAGATGTCGTACGTGAACACGGTGTTGAACGAGCTGAGGTTCGCCGCCATCCCCGCCATGAACGAGGCGAGCAGACCGGCGATCGCGACGCCGAGCATGCCGTTGGGCAGCAGATCGCGCATCAGCAGCAGGAGCGCGTTGTTGAAGGTCACGCCGCTTTCCGCGGTGCCGCCGTCGAGCAGGACCTGCTTGTCCTTGACGTACTCGGACACGGTGACCGCGGCGATCATGCCGGGGATGATCACGATGAACGGGACGAGCATCTTCGGGAAGGCGCCGATGATCGGCGTGCGCCGCGCGGCCGACATGCTCTTGGACGCCATCGCGCGCTGGACCTCGACGAAGTTCGTCGTCCAGTACCCGAAGGAAAGCACGAACCCGAGGCCGAAGACGAGACCGAGGACCGACAGGAAGTTGTTGCCGAAGCCGGTCAGGTTGTCACCGGGCCAGGAGTGCAGCTGCGCGGATCCACCGGGGCTGCCGGTGACCTTGTCGACCAGGCCCTGCCAGCCGCCGACCTTGACCAGGCCGATGATCGTCAGCGGCAGCAGCGCGGCCACGATCACGAAGAACTGCAGCACCTCGTTGTAGATCGCCGCGGACAGCCCGCCGAGCGCGGTGTAGGAGAGCACGATGACGGCGGCGATGATGATCGACACCCAGATCGGCCAGCCCAGCAGCAGGTTCACGACGCTGGCCAGCAGGAACAGGTTCGCGCCCGCGATGAGGATCTGCGCTGCCGCGAAGCTGATGCCGTTGACCAGGTGCGCGGGTTTGCCGAAGCGGCGGCGCATGAACTCCGGGACGCTGCGGACCTTGGAGCCGTAGTAGAACGGCATCATCACGATGCCGAGGAACAGCATCGCCGGGATCGCGCCGATCCAGAAGTAGTGCACGGTCGGCAGGCCGTACTGGGCGCCGTTGGCCGACATGCCCATGACCTCGACCGCGCCGAGGTTCGCCGAAATGAACGCCAGCCCGGTCACCCACGCCGGGAGCGACCGCCCGGAGAGGAAGAAGTCGATGCTGCTCGAAACCTGTTTGCGCGCCAGATAACCGATGCCGAGCACCAGTACGAAGTAGAACGCCAACAGGACGTAGTCGATGGGACTCGCGTCGAGCCGCAGGTTCGCATCGGCCAGCACTACACCGCCGTACACCCGGCCACCTCCGGAAGTGAACATTTTCCCACAGGAAACACCATCGTTCCCCGTCGGCCCCGGACAGTACTGCATGGATTCAGGCAGGGAAAGCCGACGTCGCATGACACGCCGGACAAGCCGCTGACCTGCCGCTACAGCACACCGTTCGTGATGAATCCGCAACCGGGGACGGCGGTGGGAGGCTCACACACCCCCGCACAGGAGAACAGGCGCCCACGCCGTGAAGGCCCCCATAACCGCCCCGATCGCGCGGCTGGGGGGCCCGGGGGGTGTTAAAAAAAAACTCACCACC
>NZ_JBHYIQ010000044.1:12762-44022 GCF_042739895.1 Amycolatopsis sp. NPDC059021 | reverse complement strand
GGGCCCCCCCCCCCCCCCACAACTCTAACCCCGCCCCCCCCGGTGTCCGGCCCTCTTCCGGGGGGTTCCGCGGGTTTAGGGCGCCCTTCACGGTCCTGCGGGGGAAACTCAGCGATCGGTCGGTACGGCGATCTCGCCCTCCTCGCCGATCAGCCGGGCGAGGACGTCGTCGGGAAGATAGGTCCGGTGCGGGTAGTTCGGGCCCCACGAGTTGAGGATCGGGACGGCGCCGAGCTGGTCGGCACGCGTGTTGCCGAGCACGGCGTGGACGTCTTCGACCGTCTTGGCCCAGCGGAAGGCCTTGATGCCCTGCTTGACCTCCGGGACGTAGGTCTCGCGCTTGTGCCAGTCGTCGTCGGCGTACGCCTCGTTCCAGAGCACATGACCCAGCGCCTTGAGCACCTGCGCCCCGGCCCGCACCGACGTCCCGTTTTCGTCACCGGGATTGGTCTCCGGCCATTCGTCACGCTTCTTCGCCGCGTCCCACAGCCAGCGCGCGGTGTACTCGTCACCGTTGAAGATCGACATGCAGCGTGACCAGCCGAAGCCGACGCAGGCACCCTCGTTCCCCTGGTTGTAGAAGGCGTACCACGCGTCGGTGTCCGGCGCGCCGCCCGGCTCCAGGCACACGCAGTGCCCACCGCGGATGGTGGTCAGCGACTTGGCGCCGCCCTTGGCGATGAAATACTCACCGGAGGTCTTGTCCTGCTCGGGATGATCGAATTCGCTGTACCAGTTGATACCGATGACGACCGGCGCGCTCGACGGCCGTTCCCCGGCGGGCAGCGCGGTCAGCGGATACCTTTCCACGTGCTGCCAGTCGTCCGGCACGAAACGCCCGAGCCGCGAGTCGACCGGGTCCGAACCGAGAGGTCGGTAGCGCATTGTTTCCTCCTCAAACCTGGGCATGAATACGGCCCACACCAGCAGGCAGACACGAGCACGCACACATTCCACGGAGGATGGAAATCCTTGGCGGGCAAGAAAACCGTCCGCCACACAGCGCGCCCGAAGCCTCACACCGGCAACCGGCGGAACCCCTCGAATTCCAGTGTGACACACTTCTCATAAATTGCGGACAGCTCTCACCTGTTTGGCGGATCACCGGAATAATCCGTGATGATTCGGTCACAATCGTAGCCAGTATCCTGTTATTTACCTCCACATGCAGAGCGCGGCACCCGCTTACGGATACCGGTAATTCGGGCTCGATTCGGCATCATTCCGGGCAAGTATCGGGGCACATCTTCGCGCGGCGGGCACGGCCCGCCGGGGCCTCCCGGACGACGCGCCGCGGACGTTCACCGTCTCCGGCGCGTCGTGCGGGACGCCGCCGCGCCGGGCCTGATCGTGCCCCCGGTTTCTGGCAGACTCGCGGCCACAACCTGGGGAGATGACGATGATTCTGGTGACCGGCGCGAGCGGGAACGTGGGAACCGCACTGCTGACGCGCCTGAAGGCCGACGGGGTGACCACGCGCGCCGCCTACCGCGATCCGCGCAAAACCGCCGCGGCGATCCGATCCGGACAGGACGCCGTGACCCTCGACCTGGCGGTGCCCGCCACGCTCGGACCGGCGTTCGCGGGTGTCCGCGCAGTGTTCCTGCTCGCCGCGACGGGCCCGGACCAGACGGCGCAGGAACTCGCCGTGGTCGAGGCGGCCCGCGCGGCGGGCGTCCGTGTCGTCAAGCTGTCCGTCTGGCGAGCCGACGAACAGCTCACGCCGATCGCGCGCCTGCACTGGCCGGCCGAGCAGGCGCTCCGCGAGTCCGGGTTGCCGTGGACGTTCCTGCGGCCCAACTTCTACCTGCAGAACTTCCTGCGCCAGCCGTCCATCCGCGAGGCAGGCGTGTTCAGCCAGCCGCTGGTCACCGCGCCGATCAGCTTCGTCGACGTCGGCGACATCGCCGAGGTCGCGGCCCGGGTGCTCACCTCCGAAGGGCACGACGGCCGCGTCTACGACATCACCGGTCCGCGAGCGCTGACGTACGACGAGGCCGCGGCGGTCTTCTCCGAGGTCCTCGGGAGGCCGGTGCGTTATGTCGGGCTCTCGGACGACGAGACCCGCGCGGGGATGCTGAGCCGCGGAATGCCCGAGTTCCAGGTCGACGCGCTGATCGAGGTCGCCCGCGCCTACCGGGACGGCGGAGCGGACACGGTGACCTCCACCGTGCCCGATCTCACCGGTCACCAGGCTCTCGGATTCGCCGACTTCGTCCGGCTGCACCAGGACGTCTTCGGCTGAGCACAACGCGATGAGCGCGCCCGGAGTATCCACTGTGGACACTCCGGGCGCGCTCATCGCGTGGCAGGCAGTGCCGGGTCAGTTCCCGCGCAGGACGTCCCGCAGCCGCGGCTCGAACGCCACCGGGTCCCCGGCGAAACCGATGTGGTCGCCGGGAAACATCGTGGGTTCGATGCCGAGTTCCGCGGCCAGCGCCTTCGCGGTGCGTTCGCAGAGCTGACCGCCCGACTCCTCGCCGATGCCGACCACGATCCGGGGCTCCGCCGCGCGCAATGCGGCGAGATCCGGCTGCCAGTAGGCGGTCGGGCGCAGCATGTGCCGGTACTGGAAGTCGTCGTCGGCGATCTGCTGCGCGTCGCGTTCGCCGCCGAAGACCTGCTGGAACACCGGTTCCGGCATGACGATGTTCGCCGCCGCCAGGAACTTCCGCATCGCCTCGACGTGGTCGCCCGCCAGGTAGGTCTCGACGATTTCCTCGGTTTCCGCGCGCTGCTGCTCGCGGTCGTCGAGCAGGTCGAGCAGCGGCGGTTCGTGCGCGATGACGGTCCGGACCTGTTCGGGGCAGGCCTGCGCGAGCGCCAGCGCGGTCACCGCGCCGCCGCTGGAGCCGAGCACGGCGGCCGGGCCGGCGTCGACGTGGGCGATGAGGCGCGAGAGGTCGTCGGCCCGCAGTTCTGGCGTCGCGTCCCTGTCGCGATCGTCCACCGTGCTGCGGAAGATGCCGCGCGGGTCGGTGGTGAGCACGGTGTGGTCGGTGGCGAGCAGATCGGCCAGCGGCGCGAACGATCTGGCGTCCATCGGCGCCGCGACGAGCACCACGAGCGGGCCTTCCCCGCGCAGCTCGTAGTGCAGCCGCGCGCCGGGAACCCGGAGCGTGCCCGTGGTGACGGTGGGAGTGGTCATGGAATCCTCCTGGTCAAGCGCCTGGAATGTGTGTTCACCGGTAAGTGACTCGCGGTCTGGGGCAGAATCATCGCTTGTGAGCGAAATTTCTTCGCAGACCGTCGAGGACCCCGATCTGGCTCGTGCTCGCGAAGGCGACGACGACGCGTTCACCCGTCTCGTCGAGCCGTTGCGCCGGGAACTGCACGCGCACTGTTACCGCATGCTCGGCTCGGTGCACGACGCGGACGACGCGCTGCAGGACGCACTCGTGCGGGCCTGGCGAGGACTGGCGCGTTTCGAGGGCCGCGGCTCGGTGCGATCGTGGCTCTACACCGTCACCACCCGGACCTGCCTCGATCTGGTCGAGAGCCGCAGGCGCCGGGCCCTGCCCGTCGATCTCGGACCGTCCAGTGACCGCGCTGTCCTCGACAACGCGCCGCTGAACGACGTCGCGTGGCTCGGCCCCTACCCCGACGCTGGGCTGACCGGCGGCGCGGACGCCCGGTACGAACAACGCGAAGCCGTCGAACTCGCCTTCGTCGCCGCGTGCCAGCACCTGCCGGGCAACCAGCGCGCGGCGCTCCTGCTGTTCGACGTCCTCGGCTTCTCCGCCGCGGAAATCGCCGAAACGATGGCGACCTCCACGGCGTCGGTGAACAGCGCGCTGCAACGCGCGCGCAAGATCGTCGCCGAGAAGGTCCCCGCCCGCACCCAACAGCGGGCGCTGCGCGAGATCGACGACACCCGCGTACGGGAGATCGTCACCGGATACGCCGGTGCGCTGGAACGAGGCGACGCCGGCGCGCTGGTCGCGCTGCTCACCGAGGACGTCACCTGGTCGATGCCGCCGCTGCGGCACTGGTACCGCGGCATCGAGGCCGTCATGGACTTCGCCGTCGAGATCCCGCTGACCCGGTGCCCCAGCTGGCGGCACCTGAGCACCAGCGCCAACGGCCAACCCGCCGTGGCCTGCTATCTCGGCGAGCACGCCGAAGCACCGCACCTGCCGTGGTCGATCAACGTCCTGACGCTGCGCGACGGGCGCATCGCCGACGTCACCTCGTTCGTCGGCGCCGAGCACTTCCCGGCGTTCGGGCTGCCGGACTCGCTGCCCTGACGCTCAGAACAGGCGGAACTCGTCGGATTCGATGCCGCGCAACGCGTCGTAGTCCAGAGTCAGGCAGCGGATGCCGCGGTCCTCGGCGAGCGTGCGGGCCTGCGGCTTGATGATCTGCGCGGCGAACACGCCCCGCACCGGTGCCAGCAGCGGATCGCGGTTGAGCAGTTCGAGGTAGCGGGTCAGCTGCTCGACGCCGTCGATCTCGCCCCGCCGCTTGATCTCGACGGCGACGCTGCGGCCGTCCGCGTCCCGCGCCATGATGTCGACCGGCCCGATCGCGGTCGGGAACTCGCGCCGCACCAGCGTGTGTCCCTCGCCCAGCGTCGTGATGTGCTCGGCGAGCAGCTCCTGCAGATGCGCCTCCACGCCGTCCTTCTGCAGCCCCGGTTCGGCGCCGAGTTCCTGGACGTGGTCGTGGTAGATCTCGTCGATGCTGATGACGAGCTTCTCGCCCTGCTTGTTCTCGACGATCCAGAGCTTGCCGTCCTCGATCAGCCAGCACGGCGGGCTCATCCAGTTCAGCGGCTTGTAGGCGCGGTCGTCGGAGTGCACCGACACCGAACCGTCGGCCTTGACGAGCAGCAGCCGGGTGGCCATGGGCAGATGGGCTGTCAGCCTGCCGGCGTAGTCGACCTGGCAGCGAGCGATCACGAGACGCACCCGCCGAGGGTAGGACAGGCTCGGTGATACTGGGTCAGTGGACCCCATTCAGCGTGTCGCGTCCCGCGAGGTGTACCGGAACAATTGGATGACCGTGCGCGAGGACATGATCCGGCGACCGGACGGCAGCCCCGGCATCTACGGCGTTGTCGACAAACCGACCTTTGCGCTCGTCATCCCGTTCGACGGCGAACGGCTGCACCTGGTCGAGCAGTTCCGTTATCCGATCGGCCTGCGCCGCTGGGAATTCCCGCAGGGAACCGCCCCCGACCTCGCCGAGATGCCGCGACTGGAGCTGGCCGCCCGCGAGCTGCGCGAGGAAACCGGGCTGACCGCGGAGACGCTCACCCACCTCGGCCGGATCGACCTCGCCCCCGGGACGTCCAGCCAGCGCGGCGACGTCTACCTGGCGACCGGACTCACCGAAGGCGATCCCGAGCGCGAGCACGAGGAACAGGACATGCGCACGGCGTGGTTCCACCGCGAAGAGGTCGAGAAGATGATCGCCGCCGGCGAGTTCACCGACGCGCAGTCCCTTGCCGCCTACGCCCTTTTCCTGCTCCACGAACGCGCGAGCTGAAGCTCGCGTCAGTCCGGCCACTCCGGGTGGCGCTTTTCGAGGAACGCGGCCATGCCTTCGCGGGCGCCCGGCAGCTGGGACGCGGCGGCCATGACCTCCAGCGCGATCGTGTAGGCATCCGCCTCGGGACGGTCGAGCTGCGCGTACAACGTCTGCTTGCCGAGCGCCTTGCTCGCGCGGCTGCCCCTGGTCGCCCGCGCCAGCAGCTCGGCGACGGCGTCGTCCAGTTCGTCGTCCGGGACGACCCGGTTCACCAGGCCCCAGTACAGCGCGGTGGCGGCGTCGACGACGTCGCCGGTCAGCGCGAGTTCCATCAGGCGCTTGCGGCCGATGGCCCGCGCGACCGGAACGGCCGGGGTGTGACAGAACCAGCCGCCTTTCCCGCCCGGCAATGCGAAACCGGCCGATTCCGCCGCGATGGCGAGATCACACGACGCCACGAGCTGGCAGCCGGCGGCGGTCGCGAGGCCGTGCACGCGCGCGATGACGACCTGCGGCACCGACTGCATCGTGTGCATCAGCTCGGTGCACAGCTTCAGCAGTTCGCGCACGCCCGGCAGATCCCGCGCGGCGACGTCGCCGAAGTCGTGCCCGGCGGAGAACACCGGCCCGGCCCCGGCCAGCACGATGCCGGTCGCGTCGGTCCGCCCGATCTCGCGGAACGCGGCGAGCAGCTCGGCGAGGTGCTCGGCGGACAGCGAGTTCCGCCGCGACGCGCGGTTCATGGTGACGGTGACGGTCTCGCCGTCCCGCTTCACGAGGATGTGCTCGTACTCGGCCATGATCCGACGGTAGCCCCCACCGCGCGGGAACGAAACGTGCGCCGGTAGGAGTCGGGCCCGACGCCGGCCTCGGCCCGCATCCGGCGCCGCAGGTTCCCCGCGGTCCCCAGCCCGGACCGCTCGGCGACCCGCTCGACCGGCAGGTCGGTGGTCTCCAGCAGCCGCTGCGCGTACCGCACCCGCTGGACCCGCAGCCACCGCCCCGGCGTGACCCCGGTGGCCGCGGCGAACTCGCGGTGGAAGGTGCGCTCGCTCATGCCCGCGTGCCCGACCAGGTCGTCCACCCCGATGTCCTCGCCGAGCCGCGCCATCGCCCAGTCCATTGTGGACGTCAGGCCTGGCCGGGACGGCTTGGGCGGCAACGGGTTCTCGACGTACTGGCGCTGGCCGCCTTCCCTGGCGGGCGGCATGACCAGGCGGCGGGCCAGCGTCGCGGCCACGTCGGCGCCGTGGTCGCGGCGGACCAGGTGCAGGCACAGGTCGAGCCCGCCGACCACTCCCGCCGAGGTCAGGATGTCGCCGTCGTCGGTGTGCAGGACATCCGGCTCGAGACGCGCCTCGGGCGCGACGCGTTCGAGATCGGCGAAGAGCGCCCAGTGCGTCGTCGCGGCGCGGCCGTCGAGCAGTCCGGCGGCGGCCAGGGTGAACGCGCCCGAGCAGAGCGACGCGACGACGCTGCCCGCGCGATGAGCCCGGCGCAACGACGCGACGGCGGCCTTCGGGACGTCGTCGTGCGGGTCCACGCGGCCGGGCGCGAGCACGAGGTCGCAGCCGCCGAGCCCGGCGAGCCCGTGTGTGGCCGCGAGGTCACCGGCCGGGTGCAGTGCCGTGCGCCCCCGGCCGGGGGCGCACCAGCGCAGCTCGAACGGCCCGATTCCGCTTTCGGTCCGGTCCTGGCCCCAGACCTCGCCGATCACCGCGACGTCGAACATCCGGGTGCCCGGCAGCAGCAATACGCCGATCGTGTGCATGGCAGAAAAGTATCGCATCGCGCGTCTTCTGCCACTCCCTGCGGCGGCCACGTCCCGCGAAACTCGTCAGCATGACGAACACGGCACTGATCCTGATCGACGTCCAGCGCGGTTTCGACGCCCCCGGTTTCTGGGGCCCGCGCAACAATCCCGGCGCCGAGGCCAACATCAAGGCGCTCCTCGACGCCTGGCAGGAACGACGGCTCCCGATCGTCCTCGTGCACCACGACTCGGCGAAACCGGACTCGCCGCTGCGCCCCGGCCAGCCGGGCAACGACTTCAAGGCCGAACTCGACGGCGCCCGGCCGGACCTGGTGTTCGGCAAGAAGGTGAACTCGGCGTTCATCGGCGACGTCGATCTCGATGCGTGGTTGAAGACTCGCGGCATCACAAGCTTCGTGCTCGCCGGGATCCAGACGAACTTCTGCTGCGAAACCACCGCGCGGATGGGCGGAAACCTCGGCTACGACGTCACTTTCGCCCTCGACGCCACCTACACCTTCGACCTCGAAGGGCCGGACGGCGCCGTCCTGACCGCGGACGAGCTGAGCCGCGCGACCGCGACGAACCTGCACGGTGGCGGCTTCGCGACCGTGCAGTCCACAAAGGACGTACTCGCGGGACTCCGCTGAGCCGGGGGCCGCTGATCGTCCGGGGAGCCGGGTGGCGCGAACCCGGCTCCCCGGACGAGCTGGAGCGGTGAACGGCGAACCGCCGTGCGATCCCGGCGGTTCGTGCGTCCCGAAGCCCGGTTCGAGGACATCACCTCACGGCCCGCCGGTCGAGCGGTCTGCCCCTTCGTCGGCGGGCCGATGGTGCGATCGGGCAGCGCGCGGTGGCTCGTTTCGGCCATCGACAGGGATCGACAAGACTGTGCCCCCCGCTACCCTGGAAACAGGCGGGCGAGGGGAGGAATCATGGCCGGCGAGGAGGACCGGACGGACAGCGTGGTCAACGTGGCGAACGGCAACGCCGACAAGATCGTGCAGATCGGCAAGGTCGTCGGCGACGTCACCGTCTACGGCGCCACCGAACCGCGCACCAGGCCGTCCTCGCGGCCACCGGCCCCCGCTGCCCGGAGATCAGGCCCCGCTTTCGACAAGAGCACCACTCGCTCGATCGGTGGCCTCATCGCGGGTGGCGTCGCCATCCTGGCGATCGCGGGCCTCCTCTCCGACGACTCCTCCGCCACCGGCGGCTCGACATCGTCCACACCGTCCACCTCGGCACGGCGGTCCCCCAGCACTCCCACTTCTCCGAAAACGGTCGATTCGTCGCGCTACGACCCGCCGCGGCTGGGCCCGAAGACCATCGACTCGTCACGCTACGACCCGGTACGCCTGCCACCGAGGTAGCCCTCGATCACTCGCGGTCGATCACCGCTTTCAGGAACCGCCGGGTCCGTTCGTGTTCCGGCGCGCTGAACAGCTTCTCCGGCGCGGCGTCCTCGAGCACCCGGCCGTGGTCGAACATCATCACGCGGTCCGAGACGTCCTGGGCGAACTGCATTTCGTGGGTCACGCACAGGATGGTGATATCCGTGCTCGTCGCGATGTCCCGCAGCACCCGCAGGACGTCCGCGACGAGTTCCGGGTCGAGCGCGGAGGTCACTTCGTCCAGCAGCAGCACGTCGGGCCGCATCGCGAGCGCCCGCGCGATGGCGACCCGCTGCTGCTGCCCGCCGGACAGCTGCGTGGGATGTGCCTGGGCCTTGTCCGACAGCCCGACCATGTCCAGCAGGTCGAGCGCCCGCGCCTCGGCCTCGTCGGCGGCGAGGCCGAGCGAACGGACCGGCGCCTCGGTGATGTTGCGCAGCACGCTCATGTTCGGGAACAGGTTGAACTGCTGGAACACCATCCCGATGCGGCGGCGCATCTCACGCAGGTGCTTCTCGTCGGCGCGCACGAGCTTGTCGCCCTTACGCATATGGCTCAGGTAGTCGCCGCAGACCTCGATCGTGCCGTCGTCGACCTTTTCCAGGGTCATCAGCAGCCGCAGGATCGTCGTCTTCCCGGAGCCGCTCGGGCCGATGAGCGAGACGAATTCCCCTGGCGCGACGGAGAAATCGAGATCGTCGAGCACGACGTTGGCGCCGAACCTCTTGACCACGCCGGAAAACCGGATCATCGCGTGGGGATCGGGCACGTGGGTATCGGGCACTTGGGGATCGGGCATGGGGGGATCAGACACTGTGGGCACGGCGGCGTTCCAATCTCCGGACCAGTATCGAGGCGGGCAGGCTCACCAGCAGGAAGAGCACCCCGGCCATGGTGTAGGGCTCGACGACGCGGAAGGTGTCCGCGCCCACCGCTTTCGCCTGGTACAGCACGTCCAGCACGCCGATCGCCAGCAGCAGCGGGGTTTCCTTGAACATCGAGATGGTGTAGTTGCCCAGCGCGGGCAGCACCCGCGGGATGGCCTGGGGCAGGATCACCGCGCGCCACGTCCGCGCCCGCGGCAGGTTCAGCGCGACCGCGGCCTCCCACTGTCCTTTCGGGACGGCTTCGATCCCCGCCCGGTACACCTCGGCCGCGTAGGTCGCGTAGTGCACCCCGAGCGCCACAACCCCTGTGACGAAGGCGGACATCTTGAACCCGGTCACCGGCGGCACCAGCCAGAACAGCACGAACACCTGGATCAGCAAGGGGGTGCTGCGCACGAACTCGATGAACAGCCAGATCGCCTGGGACAGCACGGGAATCCGCGCGCGGCGCAGAATGGCCAGCACGAGGCCCAGGGCGTAGGCCAGCGCCGAGCCCAGCAGTGTGAGCTCGACCGTCACGAGCAAACCCTTGAGCAGCAAGGGAAGCGAGTCGAACGCCGCCCGCCAGCTCCAGTTCATCACACACCTCCCGCCGGCGCGAGGGCCTTGGTCCGGGACGGCGGCGTCCGGCCGAGACGCCGCGCCGCCGACCGCTCCAGCGCCCGCATCCCGATCGTGATCAGGATCGCGAGCAGCAGGTAGAGCACGAGTTCGGTGGCGTAGATCCAGACGATGTCCGCGCCGAACACCGGCCGCAGCAGCTCACCCTGTTCGGCGATCTCGCCCGCCGAGATGAACGACAGCAGCGCGGTGCTCTTGAGCAGCTGGATGAACAGGTTGTTGAACGGGGGCAGCATTTCCACGAACGCCTGCGGCAGGATCACCCTGGTCATCCGCTGCGTCGGCGTCAGGTTGAGCGCGATCGCGCCCTCGTACTGTTCCTTCGGCACCGACCGCACCGCGCCCCGCACAATCTCCGCGCCGTACGCGCCGTGGTTGAGGCCCAGCACGAGAATGCCCGCGAACAGCGGCACGAGCTGGAAACCGACGAGCACGGGCAGCACGAAGAACAGCCAGAACAACTGCACGACTTCCGAGGTGCCCCGGAAGATTTCGACGTACAGCCGCGCGATTCCCCGGACGATCCGCGACGGCGAGAGCAGTGCGAGGCCGGCGACGAGCGCGAGCACCACGGTGAGCGCTATGCCGCCGAGCGCGGCTTCGATCGTCGCAGTCAGTCCACTGAGGACGGACGTGACGATGTGCGACACGTTTGACATGACGCGCCACCCGTTACGCGGCGCACAGCTTTTCGGTGGTCACGTCCGGCTTCGGCAGGTTCGCCTCGGTGAAGCCGAACGGAGCGACGATCCTGGCCCATTCCCCGCCGTCGTGCAGCTTCTTCAGTTCGGCGTTGAAGGCGTCCCGCAGCGAGGTGTCGCCGGTACGGAAGACGAAACCGCCCGCCGAGATCACCGGTTTGCCGTCCTTCACCGGGTCGAATCCCTGTGTCACCTCGGCGGCGGCGCCGGGATTCTTCTTCAGCAGGTCCTTGAGCGAGATGTCGGTGAGCGCGGCGCAGTAGACCCGGCCGTCGGTGACCGCGCGCAGCAGGTTGTCCTGGGAGTCCAGGGTGGTGATCTGGTCCTCGGGGACCCCGGAGTCGGTGGCGTAGCCCTTCTCCACCGCCGCCGAGAGCACCGCGACCTTGACCTTCTTCGCCTTGATGTCCTCGAACTTCAGCACCTGCTGGGGATTGCCCTTCGGCACCAGCAAAGCCGTCAGCGCCGAGTAGTCCGGCAGCGAGAAAGCCGCCTGGCCACAGCGTTTCTGGGTGATGTTCATCCCGGCCGCGACCACGTCGTACTTCTTCGCGTTGAGCGCGGGGATCAGCTGATCGAAGGACACGGCCTCGGCGTCGACGGTGTCGATGCCCATCGCCTTGAACACCGCACGCGCCACCTCGGGCGCTTCGCCGGTGACCCGCCCGCTCTGGTCGGTGAATCCGTACGGGGATTCGTTCGCGATGCCGATCTTGATTTTCTTGGCGCTCTTCGCCGCCTGCAGCGCGTCACCGGAGGACGTCGACGTGCACGCGGACAACAGGACGGGACCACCGATCGCGGCGGCGCCGAACACCGCCGAACGGCGGAAAAAGTCACGCCGGGACCACTCGCCGTGCTTCATGACAGCACCTCGTTTCGATCCATTCTGGGTGAACCGAACGTAGGTGCCGCACCGGAGCAAAGCACGGCGAGCGGAATGATCACCGCCTGCCGTTACCGGAAATTGACCGTTGGAAACGGTCGGTGTCCGAGCCTTCTCATCCCGTCACATCGAACCCGGCATTTCGAAAATCAAAAACGCGATTCCCGAAATATTCGTGAGTTCTGCGCGAGCGATTCAGGCGGTGAGTCCGTGCCGCTCCCGCACAAGACTCACGATGCCGTCCATGATGTCGGTCAGCTCGTAGTCCTTCGGCGTGAACACCCGCGCGATCCCGCGTTCGAGCAGCAGCTGCTCGTCGTCCGGCGGGATGATGCCGCCGACGATCACCGGGATGTCCCCGGCGCCCGCCGCCCGCAGGCCGTCCACCACGTTCGGCACGACCTCCAGATGCGAACCGGACAGCACGGACAGCCCCACCACGTGCACGCCTTCCTGCACGGCGGCCGCGACGATCTGCTCCGGGGTGAGCCGGATGCCCTGGTAGACGACCTCGAAGCCGACGTCGCGGGCGCGGACGGCGACCTGTTCGGCACCGTTGGAATGCCCGTCCAGCCCGGGTTTCCCGACCAGGATGCGCAGGCGCTCGCCGAGTTCGGCCTCGGTGGCCCTGACCCGTTCGCGGACGCGCTCCAGCCCGGGATCGCCCGTGCCCGCGGCCGCCGAGGCGGACACCCCGGTCGGCGCCCGGTACTCGCCGAACACCTCACGCAGCGCGGCCGACCACTCGCCGGTGGTGACCCCGGCGCGCGCACAGTCCACAGTGACTTCGAACAGGTTCTCCGTGGTCTCGGCCTTTTCGCGCAGCTTCGCCAGGGACCGTTCGACGGCCGCGTTGTCGCGTTGTGTCCGCCATTCCTCGATCGCGGCGACCGCGGCCTTCTCCACCGCCGGGTCGACGGTCTCGATCGCCTTGGCCCCTTCGGCCTGCAGCGGCGAGGGCTCGGTGGTCTCGAACTTGTTGACCCCGACCAGGATCCGCTCGCCGTTCTCCATCCCGCGGCGGTACTCCGCCAGCGAGGTGACCAGCTGCGACTTCATGTAGCCGCTCTCGACCGCCGCCACCGCGCCGCCGAGGTCCTGCACGCGCGCGATCTCCTCGCGCGCGCCCGCGACGATTTCGTCCACTTTGGCCTGAATGACGTACGAACCGTCGAAGATGTCCTCGTACTCCAGCAGATCCGTCTCGAACGCGAGGACCTGCTGCATCCGCAGCGCCCACTGCTGGTCCCACGGGCGCGGCAAGCCGAGCGCCTCGTTCCAGGCCGGCAGCTGGATCGCGCGGGCCCTCGCGCCGCGCGAAAGTGACACGGCGAGCATCTCCAGCACGATGCGCTGGACGTTGTTTTCCGGCTGCGCCTCGGTCAGGCCCAGCGAGTTGACCTGGACGCCGTAGCGCAGCCGCCGAGCCTTCGGATCCGTGACGCCGTAACGGTCGCGCGTGATCTCGTCCCAGAGCGCGGTGAACGCGCGCATCTTGGACATCTCCTCGACGAACCGCACGCCGGCGTTGACGAAGAACGAGATCCGCGCGACGACCTTGGCCATGTCGCCCTCGTCGACCTGGCCGGAATCGCGGACGGCGTCGAGCACGGCGATGGCGGTGCACAGCGCGTAGGCGACCTCCTGCGTCGGCGTCGCCCCGGCCTCCTGCAGGTGATAGCTGCAGATGTTGATCGGGTTCCACTTCGGCACGTGGTGCACGGTCCACGCGATCATGTCGGTGATCAGCCGCAGGCTCGGCCCCGGCGGGAAGATGTACGTCCCGCGCGACAGGTACTCCTTGATGATGTCGTTCTGCGTGGTGCCGGTGAGCTTGGCCAGCACCTCGTCGATGTCGCGTCCTTCGGCTTCGGCCTGCTCGCGCGCCACGGAGACGTACAGCGCCAGCAGCCACATGGCGGGCGCGTTGATCGTCATCGACGTGTTGGCCTCGGCGAGCGGGATGCCGTCGAAGAGCCGCCGCATGTCGCCGATGTGCGCGACCGGGACGCCCACCTTGCCGACCTCGCCGCGGGCGAGCGGGTGGTCGGGGTCGTAGCCGGTCTGCGTCGGCAGGTCGAAGGCGACCGACAGGCCGGTCTGCCCCTTGGCGAGGTTGCGGCGGTACAGCTCGTTGGACGCGGCCGCCGAGGAGTGCCCGGCATAGGTGCGCATCACCCATGGCCGGTCCCGCTCACGATCCGTTGGATAGGGCACGGTGCACCTCCGGTGGACGATTCGCCGAGTATACCGGCCGGTAACATAGTGCACCCAGTGGAATCCGCCACGTCAGTGTGCAGGGCTGTGACGGAAATCCGCGAGACGAACCCCGCGCGCCGGGGTTAGCGTGGGCATCCGTGACGTGGAGTTCTTACGGTAGTTACCTGGTCATCGCCGTGCTGATCGTGCTCGCGCCAGGGCCGGACACGATGGTGATGCTCAAGAACGCGCTGTCCGGCGGTGCGAGGGGCGGTCTGCTCGCCACCGCGGGGATCTTCGCGGGCAACGCGGTCCAGGGCACCGCGGCGGCGCTCGGGCTCGGGGTCGTCATCGCGAAGTCGCAGCCGGTGTTCATCACGCTCAAGTGGCTCGGCGCGGCCTATCTGCTCTTCCTCGGCTTCCAGGCACTGCGCGGCGCGTGGCGCGGTGACTACACCGGCGTCACCGAGACCCAGCGCCGGAAGGCGAGCGGGTTCCGGCGCTGGCGTGAGGGATTCCTGTCCAACATCACCAACCCCAAGGTCCTGGTGCTCTACCTGTCGGTGCTGCCGCAGTTCCTCGTCCCGGGCCGCACCACCACCTGGGACGCGCTGGCGCTCGCGTACACCGTCGCGGTGCTGGGTACGGCCTGGCTGCTGGTGCTGCTGTTCTTCGTGCACCGCGTCCGCGCCTGGCTGGAGCGGCGCCGGGTCCGTCGCGCGCTCGACGGAGTCACCGGCACCGCCCTGATCGGCTTCGGCGCCGCACTCGCGGTGGAGAGTTAGAGCGTCCGGTCCAGCCAGTCGTAGATGCGGCCGGCGGCCAGCCGCATCGCCCCGGCGTGACAGTGCGCGTCGGCGCCTTCTTCCGCGGTGAAGGTCAGCAACGTCTTCGGCGCGGTCAGGTGCTCGTACAGCCGCTGCGGCTCGGGCTTGACTTCGTCGTCGCCGTTGAAGAACAAGTCCTCCGTGGCCTCGCAGACGAGCACCGGGCAGGTGATCCGCTCGGCGACGCCGTCTTCGAGCGTGTACTGGAGGTACTTGGCGACGAACTCGCGGTCGCTCGCGGCACCCATGACGTACCGGCCGTGGTCGCACGCCCAGCGCATGGTCGGGCTCGCCTCCCTCGCCGCGGCAAAGATTCCGTCGAGCTCGTCGTCCCGCTCGGCGTTGGCACGCCGCACGATCTCCGCGCGGTCCCACTTCAGGAACGTCGTCAGCAGCGAAGCCGCGTCATAAACGCCGTCGACCGCGACCACCGCGGCCAGCCGGGGCTCGAACGCCGCGGCGCGCGGCGCGAGCATGCCGCCGAGGCTCACCCCGAGCAGCGCGATCTTTTCCTGGTCGACACCGGGAACATCGGCCAGGAAGTCGAGGACGGGACCGACGACGTTCTCCCAGTCCGGCCGGAAGACCAGCCCGCGCCGGATCGCGCTCGGCTGCCCAGGGCCGTCGAAGGTCAGCACGTGGTAGCCGCGTTCGACACCGGCGAGCGCGCCGAAGTAGTGCAATTCCTCGGCGCTGCCGTCGAACCCGTTGTGCATCACCAGCGTCGGCTTCGGGCCGTCGCCGGGCGCGCGATAGAAGTAGCCGTGCAGAACCGTGTCCTCGTAAGGGATTTCGACCGGTTCGATGGCAGGGCCGAACAGTTCCACCGCGCGGTGGAAGGACTCCGAGCTGCGGTCGTACGAGTGGTTGATCCGCGGGTCGGCCGGGTTGCCGTGCAGGAAGAATCCCGCCGAGAAGTAGTACGTCGAGGCGCGCATCAGGAGGTCCCGCTCGGTCACCGGGCGCGCGGACCTGGCTTCCTCGGCGAGCCGGTCGGCCGTCGCCAGGTAGGCGTCGTGCCAGCTGTCGTAGTCACCCGGCTTGATCCGGGACGCCGCGGCGAGTACTTCGCCGAAGTCCGCACCGCCGTACGAGGCGTGGCTGAACAGGCGCACGGTCTCGAACCAGAACTGGGCGTCGTCTTCGAACATGATCTGCTTCATCGGATCTCCTCTTTCACAAAGGTGCGGAACGAACGGGCCGGGTTTCCGGTGACTCGCTCGACGGTCGGGGTGACGCGGTCTTCGGCGCCGCGGCGGATGTCCTCGTCCAGCGCGGCGAGCATCGCGGCGTATTCGGCGGGCAGGCCGTCGTTCGTCAGCCGCTCGGCGAATTCGGTTGTGCCGACAGCGCGATGGCGCACGGGACGCCCGGTGTGGCGGGCGATGATCCCGGCGGTTTCGGCGTAGCTCAACGCCTCCGGGCCGGTGATGACGTGATCGGTGTTGTGCGGTTCGTCGTCGGTCAGCGCGCGAACCGCGACGGCCGCGATGTCGGTGGCGTCGACGAAGGCGACCCGGCCGTCCCCGGTCGCCGTGACGATCTCGCCGTCCCGGACGCCCTGAGCCACCAGATGTTCGCCAGTGAAGTTCTGCATGAACCAGGACGGGCGGAGCACCGCCCACTCCGGCATTTCCGTGCGCACCAGGCGTTGCAGCGCACCGAGCCCCGGAGTGTCCTCGGTGACCGCGGACGAGCTGAGCAGGACGATCCGGCGAGCACCGGCGGCCCGCGTCTCGGCCACGAACGGCTCGACCAGCGGCAGCGGATCGGCCGACCCGATCGGCGCGACGAGGTACACCGCGCGGACGTCGCGGACCGCGTCGGCGTACGTGGTGCGATCGGCCCAGTCGAACCGGATCTGGCCGGGCTCGACGGGTTTCCGCGTAGCCGCACGGGTTTTCACGCCGCGCTCATGCAGCCCCGCGAGCACGCGGCTGCCGGTGGTCCCGGTGGCGCCGAGGACGAGGACGTCAGGCATCGCTTCCGCCGCTCGCGAACGCCGCCATCAGCTCGTCGGTGCCACCCAGCGCCTCAGCGGCCGCGAGCGGGCTCCAGTAGTCGCGGTAGTGCCGGATTTCGTTGTCCCGCACGGTGACGACCGCGATGTAGCTCAGCCGGTACGGCCGCCCGGTGCGGACCGCGACGCCGTCGACCGCGAACTCGGCGATCACCACGTCCGGGTCAGTGGTTTCGTGGACCTGCTGCCTGGTGATCGCGCGGATGTCGACGATGGCCGGGTAGTCGCGCAGGTACTCGTGGATCGCGGCACGGCCGTCGAGGCGGCTCGGATAGCCCGGCTGCGCGAACGGGAACTCCAGCACGCCGTCCTCGGCCCACAGCCCGGCGAACGCGGACATGTTCTTGGCGAGCAGCAGGTTCAGCGCGTACTCGACCAGCTCACGAGGTCGCATGGAATCTCCTTCGACGTTTGGACGATACGGACCCGTCCCGACGTCGAACATACACGGGACGGTACCGTCTCGTCCACCCGCTAGACTGAGTCGCATGAGCACTCGCAAGCCCACTGGCGCCGCCGTCCTGCAGCCGGAAGTCACCCAGGCCATCACGGAGGCAGTGCTCGACGAACTCGCCGAACAGGGCTTTGGACGACTGTCGATGGAAGCCGTGGCGAAGCGCGCCGGCGTCGGCAAGAGCGCGTTGTACCGGCGCTGGCCGTCGAAGCACGACATGATCAGCGCGGTGGTGTCGGAATTCAGCGTGACGCGCGCGGAGGTCGAGGACACCGGCTCACTGCGGGGCGACCTGATGCTGACGCTGAAAGCGCTTCAGGAGTGGATCACCCACCCGCGGTTCTCACGCATCCTGCCCGATCTGGTCGCCGAGGGCGCCCGGCACCCGGGGCAGGCGGAGGTCATGCGCACCTCCATCGCCATCCCCCGGCGGGAACGCGGCGAAGACATGCTGCGCCGGGCAATCGCCCGCGGGGAACTACCCGAGGACACCGACCTGGAGATGGCACTGGACCTGCTGGCCGCGCCGATGTACTGGCGGCTGGTGGTCCGTCAGGCCCCGCCCGGCCCGGACTACCTGGACCGCCTCGCCGACCTGATGCTCCGCGCACTGGGCGCGAAGGTCTGACCCGGTTTCAACGCGGTCTCAGAGCAGTTCGGCCAGGTCGAGGGCGAAATCGAACGGCTCGGAAACCTCGAGCTTCCGCTTGTGGAGTCCCGCCGAAGCGTAGGCCCTGGTCGTCGGATCGAGCTGGTAGCAGAACACCGTCAGCCCGCGAACATCGTCCGTCTCGTTCTCGACTCGCCAGAAGTACGGAATCCTGGCGGCCGCGTACTCGGCCGGTTTGTCGGTCTGGTCGGCCGTAACCGAACCAGGCGACATCACCTCGACGACGAGCCTGCAGTGCTCCGGGCGGAGCACCGCGTCAGCGTCCAGGGACGACTCGTAAATCACCAGATCGGGGCGCCGATTGAGCAGGGGCACATCACGGAGCCGGAGATCGACGTCGAACTCGACGGCGAGCTCCGGCCCGCAAGCCGCTTCCAGCGCGTAGGAAAGACGGCGGATAATCTTCTGGTGGGGGCGGCGCGGAGCCGGATTGACGCCCACCGCGCCGTCCACGACCTCGATATCTCGGCAGACTTCCTCAGGCAACGCCTCGTAAGCCGCTGCGGTCAGTCCCTCCGGGCCGAGCATGACGTCAGAGAGGCTACGAGCGCTCGGGTTCGCTGCCTACGCGCTCGACGCGGGCGCCGAGGCGGTTGAGGTTCTCCACGAAGTACGGGTACCCGCGGTCGATGTGGAAGACGTCCCAGACCTCGGTGACGCCGTCCGCGCACAGCCCGGCCAGCACCAGCCCGGCGCCCGCGCGGATGTCCGAGGCCCATACCGGCGCGCTGGAGAGCCGCTCGACGCCGCGGACGACGGCGTGGTGGCCGTCGGTGCGGGCGTCGCCGGAGAGCCGGATCATCTCCTCGATGAAGCGGAACCGCGCCTCGTAGACGTTCTCGGTGATCATCGACGTGCCTTCGGACACCGCCGAGAGCGCCACCGCGAACGGCTGCAGGTCGGTCGCGAAGCCCGGGTAGGGCAGCGTCACCCAGTCGACGGCCTTCGGGCGTTCGGGCTGGACGACGCGGAAACCCTTGTCGTCGAACGTGGTGACCTCGGCGCCGGCGAGCCGCAGCTTGTCCAGCACGAGGTCGAGGTGATGCGGGTTGACCCCGCGCACGGTCAGGTCACCCCGGGTCATCGAGGCGGCGAACGCCCAGGTGGCGCCGACGATCCGGTCACCGATCACGCGGTGTTCGGTCGGGTGCAGCTTCTCGACGCCGTGCACGGTGAGTGTCGACGTGCCCGCGCCCTCGATCTTCGCGCCCATCTCGGTGAGCATCGTGCAGATGTCGGCGATCTCGGGCTCGCGCGCGGCGTTGTCGATGATCGTGGTGCCCTCGGCGAGCACGGCCGCCATGAGGATGTTCTCGGTGGCGCCGACGCTCGGGAAGTCCAGCCAGATCTGCGCGCCGTACAGGTTGTCGGCCTTCGCGACGACGCAGCCGTGTTCGATCGTGCTGGTGGCGCCCAGCTTGCGCAGGCCGCTCTGGTGCATGTCCAGCGGGCGCGAGCCGATCGCGTCGCCGCCCGGCAGCGCGACGACCGCCTGCTTGAGCCGTCCGACCAGCGGGCCGAGCACGCAGACCGACGCGCGCAGCTTGCCCATCGCCGACGAGTCCGCGCGGTGCGAAAGCTCGGCCGGGGTGGTGATTTTCGCCGTGTCGCCGTCGATGACGACCTCACAGCCGACACTGCGCAGGACATCGCCCATCAGCGGGACGTCCAGGATCTGCGGACAGTTCGTGATCGTGGTGGTGCCCTCGGCCAGCAGGGCCGCCGCCATCAGCTTGAGGACGCTGTTCTTGGCGCCGACGACGTCGACCTCGCCGACCAGCCGGGCTCCACCATGCACGTCGAAGTGCTCGCTCATGGCCGCCAATCATGCCCTCTCGCCCGCTTTTGACTTACGCGGGGCCGGGTAGAGTCGGCTCCATGGTCGTTCGCATCAACCGCGTCTACACGAAGGTCGGCGACAACGGCACGACGGCGCTGGGAGACGGCTCACGCGTTCCCAAGACGTCCGCGCGGCTGGGCGCCTACGCCGACACGGACGAGGCGAACTCCGTCATCGGGCTCGCGATCGCGCTCGGTGGGCTGTCGCCGGAAATCGGCGACGTGCTGCGTGCGGTACAGAACGATCTCTTCGACGTCGGCGCGGATCTGTGTATGCCGATCCAGGAGAATCCGCCGTACGAACCGTTGCGGATCACCGAGAAGTACCTCGAACGCCTCGAAGGCTGGTGCGACGAGTTCAACGAGCGCCTGCCGAAGCTGACGTCGTTCATCCTGCCCGGCGGCACCCCCGGCGCGGCCTTCCTGCACCAGGCCCGGACGGTCTCCCGCCGCGCCGAACGCTCCGCCTGGGCACTCCTGGAAGCCGAGCCGGACACGACGAACCCGATCGCCGCGAAGTACCTGAACCGCCTGTCGGACCTGCTGTTCATCCTCGCCCGCCTCGCCAACCCGGACGGCGATGTCCTCTGGCAACCCGGCGGCGCCCCCTGATCACGCGAGTCGTCCATCCAGGTACGCGAGTTCGCCATCCAGGTACGCGAGCCGACCGTTCAGGTACGTGAGTTCGCCGGAACGGTACGGCTCAGCCCTGTTCCTGCGCCGCCCAGTAACGCTCGAGGTCGACGTCCGGAGTCGAGTCCTGGCCCGGCTCCACGGCCTTCGTGGTGATGATGTCCTCAAGACGGACCGGTTCGGGAAGCTTCGCCCAGCCCTGCTGACGCTCGTTGTCTTCCATACTCCGAGAGTAGCTCCGGGCGCGACGACGTGGCTCGGCGAAAATGCCGCCAGCAACGGTCGGCTCGCGTGCGCAGAGGGACGACTCGCGTACCGGAATGGTCGGCTCGCGTACCCAGACGGACGACACGCGTACCTGGAGGGACGACACGACGCCGGGGAGTCAGGAGGCGCGGGGGAGGCGGCGGCCGGGAGGGGCCGATTCGAGCCAGGAGAGGAAGCCGGTCAGTGCGCCGGGGCCCATGGCGATCTCGATGGCTTCCTGGGTCGAGGATTCGCAGCGCAGGACGGTGGAGCCGTCGGGGACGGCGTAGGCCTCGGTGCCGGAGGGATCGCGACGGTCGGCGATCTGCATGCTTTCCCGCTGGAAGACCCGGTCTGGACCAGTACGGAGGCTCCAGACGCGGAACCAGACGAACTCGTCACCCTCGTAGCGGCCGAGCCCGAGATGCCAGCTGGACCGCTCGTTGTCCGGACGCCACCGCAGCGCGACGCTCACGCCACCGCCGCGGCGCATCCGGACCCATCGCCACCCGTACCAGGCGACGAGAACCACGAGCACGATCAGGAGCCCCAGCACCAGCAAGGTGATTTCCACGGCGCGGCCCCTGTCGCTCGATCAGACCGATTGACCGGCCGCGCGCAGCTGGGCCGATGCCCTCGCCCGCTCTGTCTCGTCCTCGGCGGTCAGCGCCGCCTTCGCGGCATTGACGTCGATCTCGTCGGAAAGCTCGGCGCTCTCGGCGAGGATGCTGACCCCGGTGGCGGTGACCGAGAGGAAACCGCCGTGGACCGCGGCGCAGACCGTTTCGCCGTCCGTTGTCGTCACTTTCACGACGCCACCCTCGACCAGCTGGCCGAGCACGGGCTCGTGACCAGGCATGACGCCGATCTCGCCCTCGGTGGTCTGGGCCACCACGAAAGTGGCGGTACCCGACCAGAGACGGCGCTCGACGGCCACCAGCTCGACGGACATCTCAGCCACGTAGGACTCCTTCAGTTCGGGCGTTACCACCGAGTGTAATAGCAAAAGCTCCGGTTATGAGACGGGCGGGGTCTTCAGTCCACAATGGACATCGACCCCGCCCGTCAGCGGGAATCACTTCTTGGTGATTTCCTTGTACTTCTTCTCCAGGTCCTCCAGACCACCGATACCCAGGAACGCCTGCTCCGGGTAGTGGTCGAAGTCACCCTTGGTGATGCGGTCGAACGACTCGATGGTCTCGGCCAGCGGCACCGTCGAACCCGGGATCTGCGTGAACGCCTCGGCGACCAGCATGTTCTGCGACAGGAACCGCTCGATGCGGCGCGCGCGCTGAACGGTCAGCTTGTCCTCTTCCGAGAGCTCGTCCATCCCGAGGATCGCGATGATGTCCTGCAGCTCCTTGTACTTCTGCAGGATCCGGATGACCTCGGAGGCCACGCGGTAGTGGTCCTCACCGACGATGGCCGGGTCGAGAATGGTCGACGTCGACGCCAGCGGGTCCACCGCCGGGAAGATGCCCTTCTGGAACACGCCACGCGAAAGCTCCGTGGTGGCGTCCAGGTGGGCGAACGTCGTCGCCGGGGCCGGGTCGGTGTAGTCGTCCGCGGGGACGTAGATCGCCTGCATCGAGGTGATCGACCGGCCACGGGTCGAGGTGATCCGCTCCTGCAGCTGCCCCATCTCGTCGGCCAGCGTCGGCTGGTAACCCACGGCCGAAGGCATACGGCCCAGCAGGGTCGAGACCTCGGAACCGGCCTGGGTGAACCGGAAGATGTTGTCGATGAACAGCAGCACGTCCTGGTTCTGGACGTCGCGGAAGTACTCCGCCATGGTCAGTGCCGACAGCGCGACGCGCATACGCGTGCCCGGCGGCTCGTCCATCTGCCCGAACACGAGCGCGGTGTCGTTGATGACGCCGTCCTCGGACATCTCCAGGAAGAGGTCGTTGCCCTCACGGGTGCGCTCACCGACCCCGGCGAACACCGACGTACCACCGAAGTTCCGGGCGACACGGGTGATCATCTCCTTGATGAGCACCGTCTTGCCGACGCCGGCACCGCCGAACAGGCCGATCTTGCCGCCCTCGACGTACGGGGTCAGCAGGTCGACGACCTTGAGGCCGGTCTCCAGCATCTTCGTCTTGCCCTCGAGCTGGTCGAAGGAAGGCGGGTTGCGGTGGATGCCCCAGCGCTCGAGGTCATCGCCGTAGCCGGGCTCGTCGAGGCACTCGCCGAGCGCGTTGTAGACGTGGCCCTTGACCTTGTCGCCCACCGGGACGGTGATCGGCTTGCCGGTGTCGGTGACCTCGGCGCCGCGGACCAGACCGTCCTGCGGCTGCAGGGAGATCGTGCGGACGAGGTTGTCACCGAGGTGGCTGGCGACCTCGAGGGTCACCGTCTTGCGCAGCTGCTCGAACTCGATGTCGACCTTGAGCGCGTTGAACTGCTCGGGAACGGAACCGCGCGGGAACTCGACGTCAACGACCGGCCCGGTCACCGACACGATGCGCCCCTTGGCGCGCGGGGTTTCAGTACTGGTCATCAGTCATCACTTCCTGCTGCGGTCAGCGCGTTCGCGCCACCAACGATTTCGGAGATCTCCTGGGTGATCTGGGCCTGACGCGCCTGGTTCGCCTCCCGCGTCAGCGTGTTCACCAGTTCGTTCGCGTTGTCCGACGCGGCCTTCATCGCCGTCCGCCGCGCGGCCAGCTCGGACGCGGCCGATTCCAGCAACGCCGCGAAGATCCGCGTGTTGATGTACTTCGGCAGCAACGCGGCCAGCAGCTTGTCGGCGCTCGGCTCGAACTCGTAGCTCGGGAGCAGCCCGGCGGGCTTCTCCTCTTCGCCGTCGGAGTACTCGACCTCCAGCGGGGCGACCCGCTTGGCGACCGGCTTCTGCGTCAGCATCGAAACGAACTCGGTGTAGACCACGTGGATCTCGTCGACCCCGGCGATGCCGTCGGAGTTGCCCGTCGCGTCGTCCGCTCCGGCGAGGAACGACTCGACCAGCGTCTCCCCGGCCTCCGCCGCGCTGGCGTAGCCGGGCTGGTCGGAGAAGCCCGTCCAGCTGTCGGTCACCTGGCGGCCGCGGAACCGGTAGTAGTTCAGGCCCTTGCTGCCGGTCACGTAGACCTGGGCTTCCTTGCCCTCTTCACGCAGCAGCGACAGCAGTTCCTCGGTGGCACGCAGCACGTTGGCGTTGTAACCACCGCACTGGCCCTTGTCACTGGTCACCACGAGCACCGCGGCGCGCTTCGGGTTCGGCCGCTCGACGAGGAGCGGGTGGTCCAGGTTCGCCGCCGCACCGGCCAGCGCCGAGAGCACCTTGGTGATCTCGTCCGCGTACGGCCGGGAAGCGGCGACCTTCGCCCGCGCCTTGGTGATGCGCGCGGTGGCGATGAGCTCCATCGCCTTGGTGATCTTGCCGATCGACTTGGTCGCCTTGATGCGCGACCGAAGTTCCCGGAGTTGTGCGGCCATGAGCTACCCGCTTACTTCTTCGGAGCGGGCTTGTTGACCTTGACGGTCTCGTGCCCGACCTTGTCGGCGTCCATCGCGTCGGCGTCCGCCTCGACCAGGTTCTTGCCCTCGGAGGTGGTGAACTCCTTCTTGAACTCGTTCACCGCGTTGATCAGACCCTCGCGGGCCTCGTCCGAGAACTTGCCCGTGTCGCGGATCGAGCCGAGGACGTCGGCGTGCTTGCGGCGGGCCGAGTCGAGGAACTCGTGGTTGAACCGGCGGACGTCCTCGGTGGGCACCGAGTCGAAGTGCCCGTTCGTGCCGAGGTACACCGTGGCGACCTGCTCCTCGACCGGGATCGGCGAGTACTGCGGCTGCTTGAGCACCTCGTACAGCCGGACACCGCGCTCGAGCTGCGCCTTCGACGCGTCGTCGAGGTCCGAGGCGAAGGCGGCGAACGCCTCCAGCTCGCGGTACTGCGACAGGTCGATACGCAGCGAACCCGAGACGTCCTTCAGCGCCTTGACCTGCGCGGCGCCACCCACGCGGGAAACCGAGATACCCACGTCGATGGCCGGGCGCTGACCGGCGTTGAACAGGTCCGACTGGAAGAAGCACTGGCCGTCGGTGATCGAGATGACGTTGGTCGGGATGTAGGCCGACACGTCGTTCGCCTTGGTCTCGATGATCGGCAGCCCGGTCAGCGAGCCGGCGCCCAGCTCGTCCGACAGCTTCGCGCAGCGCTCCAGCAGACGGGAGTGCAAGTAGAAGACGTCGCCGGGGAACGCCTCGCGGCCCGGCGGGCGGCGCAGCAGCAGCGAGATCGCGCGGTAGGCGTCGGCCTGCTTGGTCAGGTCGTCGAACACGATGAGGACGTGCTTGCCCTCGTACATCCAGTGCTGGCCGATGGCCGAGCCGGTGTAGGGCGCGATCCACTTGAAGCCCGCGGAGTCCGAGGCCGGGGCGGCGACGATGGTGGTGTACTCCATCGCGCCCGCGTCCTCGAGGGACTTCTTCACCGAGGCGATCGTGGAGCCCTTTTGGCCGACCGCGACGTAGATGCAGCGAACCTGCTTCTTCGGGTCGCCGGTCTCCCAGTTGGCCTTCTGGTTGATGATCGTGTCCACCGCGACCGCGGTCTTGCCGGTCTTGCGGTCACCGATGATCAGCTGGCGCTGGCCGCGCCCGATCGGGGTCATCGCGTCGATCGCGGTGATCCCGGTCTGCATCGGCTCGGACACCGGCTGGCGCTCGACCACCGAGGCGGCCTTGACCTCCAGCGGACGGCGGCCGGTGGTCTCGACCTCGCCGAGACCGTCGATCGGCTGGCCGAGCGGGTTCACGACGCGGCCGAGGTAGCCGTCGCCGACCGGCACGGACAGGACCTGCCCGGTGCGCTTGACCTGCTGGCCCTCTTCGACGCTTTCGAAGTCACCGAGGATCGCGGCACCGATCTCGCGCGCGTCCAGGTTCAGCGCGACGCCGAGGACGCCGCCCGGGAACTCCAGCAGCTCGTTGGCCATGGCCGAGGGCAGGCCCTCGACGTGGGCGATACCGTCACCGGCGTCGACCACGACGCCAACTTCTTCCCGGCTCACGTCCGGGGCGTAACTCGAGACGTAGTTCTCGATCGCGCTACGGATCTCATCCGAGGAGATCGTCAGCTCGGCCATGTCTTTCCCGCTCTCGCTTCGTTCTTGCCAGTGTGCAAAGTCTTGTGTGACGCCGGATCAGGCCCGTGCGAGGCGCCGGCGCAGCGAGGCCAGCTGGCCCGCGGTGCTGCCGTCGATGACCTCGTCGCCGACTCGGACGACGAGACCGCCGCCGAGGGCCGGGTTCACTTCGACGTGCAACGCGATCGGCCGCCCGTAGAGGTCGTCGAGCTTCGTGCCCAGCTGGGCGGTCTGCTCGGCCGAAAGCGCGTTCGCGCTGGTCACGTACGCGACCGAGCGCTCACGGCGTTCCGCGGCCAGTTTGACCAGCTTGTCGAGCCCGATGCCGACCCCGCGCCCCTTGGCACGGCGGACGACCTGCTCGACCAGGGTCTCCACGACCGGGTCGACCTTTCCGGAGAACAGCCCGCGCACCAGGGTCCGCTTGGCTTCGGCGGGACCGGCCAGATCCGACAGCGCGGCCTCCAGCTCCGGGGAGCCGGCGACGATGCGCGAGACCTGGAACAGCTGGGACTCGACGGTGTCGACGTTCCCGGCCTTCTCCGCGGCGGTCAGCAGCGCCGAGTGGCCGAGCGATTCGAGCCCGTCGACCAGCTGACGGGGGCTGGACCAGCGGCTGCCTGCCACAACGTCGAGCACCTTCAGCGCCGGTTCGCCCAGCTTGCCGTCGAACAGCCTGCGCACCAGCCCGGTGCGGGCCTCGGGCGCGGCCGAGGCGTCACTCACCGCCCGGCGCAGGCCGATCTCGGTGTCCAGCAGATCGACGACCGAAAGCAGCTCTTCGCCGACAGTGGCGGACACGGCCGCGTCGGTCAGAACCTCGCCGAGGCGTTCCTCGGCGAGGCCGAGCGCTTCACGGCTCGCAGCATGCAGCGTCATCCTGGTCTACTTTCCCGCTCCGATAGAGGCACCGTTGGCACTTGAGGTCTCCAATTCCGCGAGGAACCGGTCGACGGTGCCGCGACGGCGCGCCTCGTCCTCGAGCGACTCGCCGACGATGCGGCTGGCCAGCTCGACGGCGTTACGGCCCATGTCGGCCCGCAGCTCGGCGACGATCTGCGCCTTCTGGGCCTGCAGCTGAGCCTGCCCGGCAGCGACGATGCGCTGGGACTCGGCCTCCGCCTCGGCACGCAGCTCCGCCTTGATCTGCTCGGCTTCGAGCCGCGCGTCGTCACGGATCTTCGCGGCCTCGGACCGGGCCTCGGCCAGCTGCGCCCGGTACTGCGCGAGCGCCTCTTCGGCCTCGGCCTGGGCCTTCTCCGCCTTCTCGATGCCGCCCTCGATCTTCTGCGCACGTTCCTCGTAAGCCGCTTCGAAACGGGGCACGACGTACTTCTTCATGACCCACAGCAGCAGGAGGAAGGCGACGAAACCGAGGATGAGCTCGGGAATGTGCGGGACGACCGGGTTCGGCGCTTCGCTCGAGGCGAGCACCCATTCAGTCTTCAGCACAACGTCTCCTTAAAGCGATGAGCGAATCGACTCAGGCGTTGGAGGCGATGAAGTAGACGACGATACCGATCAGCGCCAGCACCTCGGTCAGAACGAAGGTGGAGTAGCCGATGGTCTGCAGCTTGCCCTGTGCCTCCGGCTGACGGGCGGTGCCGTTGATGACGGCGGCGAAGATCAGGCCGACACCGATACCGGGGCCGATGGCGCCGAGGCCGTAACCAATGGCGGCGAGGCCCGGGTTGATGTTGCCGGCGGCCTGGGCGAGAACCTCAGTGGTCACTTGCATTTCCCTTCAAACTCGGTCCGCGCGACTCACGCGGATCGGGGGCTTCTGGTTTTCTCAGTGCTCCGACGCCAGCGCGGCGCCGATGTAGTTCGCGGTCAAAGTCGCGAAGATGTAGGCCTGCAGCACCTGGATGAACGCCTCGAGGAACGTCATCAGGATGGCGAAGATGAAGGCGAACGCGGAAACCGGCTTCAGCCCGCCGCTCGCCTCCGTCAGCAGGAAGCTGCCGCCGAGCGTGAACACCATGATGATGAGGTGTCCCGCGAACATGGCGGCGAAGACTCGGATGGCGAGCGTGATCGGGTTCAGGAAGAACTTCTCGGCGAACTCGATGATCGCGAACAGCGGCAGCACGAAGCCCGGCACACCCGGCGGGGCGAGTTCCTTCTTGAGGTAGCCCTTGAAGCCGTGGCGCTTGAAACCGACGTAGTGGTAGACCGGGTAGACCACCAGGACCGACAACGCGATCGGGAAGCCGATCCTCGCCATCGTCGGGAACTGGAGAACGGGGATGATCCCGTAGATGTTGTTCACCAGGACGAAGATGAACAGCGTGAAGATGAGCGGGACGAACTTCTGGAAGTCCTTGGACCCGATCTGCTCGCGGGCGATGTTGTTGCGGCCGAAGTTGTAGATCCCCTCGGCGAGGAACTGGCCCTTGCCCGGCACCGTCTTGAGATTGCGCGTCGCCAGGAGGAAGAAGGCCCCGATGATCACGATCGACAACACGACCATCAGCATCGGCTTGGTGATGCCCCAATAGCCCGAGCCGATCAGGGCAGGCAAGTTGAAGTCCTTGACGCCGGGGGGCTCGAATGTCGCACCCTCGGCCAGTACCAGCGCGCCCACTGGGCTCCTTCCGGTTCTCCCGGCCGGCGTTCACTCCGCCGGGGGAATCGTCACGATCTGGACTTAACGTACCCGACACGTATCGAGACGTTAGAGGCGGCTACCCCACTGTGTGGTGAACGTGCTCTCACGCTACGCACACACCGGAATTCCAGGTGAACGCTCCGCAAACGGGTACCTACCAGCGGAGACGGAACGAGCCATACGGTCGCCACGCTGCTGATCGCGGTTCGTCTGAGGAGGCGTGCGACGCTGGGTCGCCGCCTATGACGCGGACCTTATCAGCCGGTCAGGAAGTGCCGTACAGGCGTACTCCTAACCGGTTCCGATCCAGCCGATCGGCCGAGGACCTAGGTCCCGAACCACCCAGGACCCAGGTCCCGGCAGGCCGGACTCAGGCCGGGATGATGGTCGGGATCTTGGTCTTGCGGTAGGCGCTGAACTCCACCGCGGCGGCCACGACGACGGCCACGATCATGGTGATCCCGAGCGACAGCGGGTGCAACGCCGACACTCCACGAAGGAGCGACATCGCTCCGAAAAGGACAGCCACCTTGATGACGTAGCCGCCGAGCGCGGTCACCATCACGAACATCGGGTCGAGGCCCGCGCTGAACCGCATCATGCCGAGCGTCGCCAGCGCGGACAGGAACGCGAGCACACCGCCGACCAGCGACCCGAGCAGACCGGGAACGCCGTTCAGGATCGTGAACAGCACGATGCACGCGACGATGACGGGCGGGACGAACGTCAAGGAGGCCTTGGTCATCGCGCTGGCGGCCTGCAGCACCACCTTGGCGTGCGGGTTCTCCTGCTCGGTCTTCTCGGTCGCGTTCTCGGTCTCGCTCACCACACGGCTCCCTGGTCGGTTCGACACGCCAGTGTAATGCCGCACGTCACCGGGGTCCCTGGCGCGTGCGACGAGGCACTCACGTGGAGTGCTGGTTGCGCGATTTGAGCCGGGGCACGATCGACACCAGCGCCGCGAGCACCAGGCCGAAGCCGACGATCCAGAACACCGCCGCGCTGTTGAACAACGTCACCGAAACCGCGCCGAACGCGAGGATCCCCGCCCACAGGTAGATGAGCAGCACGGCCCGGCGCTGCGAATGCCCGATTTCGAGCAGGCGGTGGTGCAGATGCATCTTGTCCGCGGCGAACGGGCTCTCGCCGCGGCGGGTGCGGCGGATGACGGCCATGATCAGGTCCAGCAGCGGCACGAAGAGCACCGCGGCCACCACGAGCAGCGGGGAGAGCAACGCGAGCGCGTCGGAGCCGGAGAACTGCGTGTAGGACACCCGGCCGGACGCCGAGGTCGTCGCGCCCGCGAGCATCAGGCCGATCATCATCGACCCGGAGTCGCCCATGAAGATCTTCGCGGGCTGGAAGTTGTAGGGCAGGAACCCCAGACAGGCCCCGGCGAGCGTGGCCGCGATGAGCGCGGGCGGGTACGCGCCGACGTCGCCCCCGGAGGAGTCAAGCAGGCCGAGCGAGAACGCGCAGGTCGCCGTCGCGGCGATGAAGCCGAGGCCGCCCGCGAGCCCGTCGAGGCCGTCGACGAAGTTCATCGCGTTGACCATGACCACGACCAGCACGACGGTCAGCAGCGCGCCCTGGTTCTTGTCCAGCACGAGCACCGAGCCGAACGAGTCCCCGCTGCCACCCCACGGCACCCAGAACGACACCCACTGCACGCCGAACAGGACCAGGATCCCGGCGCACATGACCTGGCCGGCGAGCTTCGTCCAGGCGTCGAGCTCGAACCGGTCGTCCAGCGCGCCGATGAGCGAGATGACCCCGGCGCCGAGCAGCACGCCGACGGAGTCGAAGGAGAAGCCGAAGCTGCGCGACAGCGCGGGCAGATGGCTCGCGAGCCCCATCGCGGCGGCGATCCCCAGGTAGATGCCGACGCCGCCCATGCGCGGGATCGGCGCGACGTGCACGTCGCGGGCACGCGGGTTGGCGATCGCGCCGATCTTGATGGCGAACCGGCGCACAAGACCGGTGAGCAGGAACGTCACAGCCGTCGCGGTCAGCGCGACGAGGATGTACTCCCGGATCGGGAGAAGGCCTTGAACGGGCGGCACTAGCGCGTCACGTCCGCACGGGTCGCAGTCACGGCGGACACGCTACCGCGCCCGCCGCCGGGACCGGAGAAAGGGCTTCACACCAGCGTTTCCGCGGGCACCCCGAGCACTTCGGCGACCGCCGCCGTGCTCACCGCGCCCTCACGGAGGATCACCGGGTCGCTGCCGGTCAGATCGACCATCGTGGACGGCACCGGCTCACCGCTCGACCCGCCGTCCAGGTAGACCGCGACCGACTCGCCGAGCTGTTCCTGCGCCTCCTGCGCGGTGGACGCGGGCGGGCGGCCGGAGACGTTCGCGCTCGACACGGCCATCGGGCCGACGTCGCGCAGCAGCTCCAGCGCCACCGGGTGCAGCGGCATCCGGAGCATGACCGTGCCGCGCGACTGGCCGAGATCCCAGCGCAGGCTCGGCGCGTGCGGGAGCACAATGGACAGATCGCCCGGCCAGAACGCCTCGATCAGCGCCCGCGCCTGCGGCGGCACCCCGAGCACCAGGCCGTCCACTGTGGACCACGAGCCGACGAGCACGCCGACCGGCATGTCCGGGCCGCGGTTCTTGGCCCGCAGCAGCGCCTGGACCGCCCCGGTGTCGAAGGCGTCCGCGCCGATGCCGTAGACCGTGTCGGTGGGCATGACGACCAGCCGGCTCGAACGCACCGCGCCCGCCGCCGCCGCCAGCCCGTCGGCCCGCGAATCCCGCTTGCTGCAGTCGTACACCGCACTCATGCCGCCAAGACTAGCCCTGCGGTGGTGAGCCGCTGCTGAAGGGGACTTTCGTCGCGCCGCATGCGCTGAAGGGGTACTTACGCGCCTCCCCATAGAGGCAACTACACCTCAACACACATCCCGCCCCCGGGCCTGAACCCACCGCCCCCCACGCTGTGGGAGC
>NZ_JBHYIQ010000044.1:10433-12752 GCF_042739895.1 Amycolatopsis sp. NPDC059021 | reverse complement strand
CACACCCCCGGCGGTGGTCCCCCGCTGCTGAGGGGGAATTTCGGCGCCCCGAATGCGATGTGGGGTATTTACCCCGGTTCGCATGCGAGGAAAGTCCCCTTCAGCTCACTTCGGGCCGCGGGTCAGGAACCGACGGCGACACAGGTGGTGGTCGCGGACTTCGACGGGTCGCTCAGCGACGTCGCGGTGAGCCGCACCTTCGCGACCGGAGCCGCGTCGGAGCCGTGCCTGGCGTACGCGACCGCGTTCGCCTGCTCGCCGAACTTCGCGGTGGTCAGTTCGTTCGGCAGCCGGACCTGCCAGCCGCGGGCGTCGGTGGACGCGCTCAGCCGGTAGGTGTCGCTGTCGAACGGAGCGGCCGCGCCCCGCGCCGTCCCGGTGTTGAACAGCGTGAAGTCGCACCTGGCCAGGCCACGCCGGGCGAAGGCGGCCGACGACGGCCACGCCACGACACCCCTCGCCTGCTCGCCGGCGCCGTCCAGCGAAGCCACCGTGACCGTGTACGACAGGATGCCCTTCTTGTCCCGCTGGACATCGGTGACGAGGAAGCGCAGCCGGTTGGCCTGATCCGTGTACTCGTACGGGCCGGATGCCTCGGTGCCCGCCTTGAAGGTGGCGTCGTTGAGCTGCCGGTAGTCACCGATCGTGATCTTCACCGGCGTTCCGTCCGGCTTGGTGTAATCGGTGAGGTTGATGTCCTCCGGGTGGGCGTCGACGATCCACTCGAACGGGGCGTCGTCCCGGTCCTTGGTCTTGGCGATCAGTACCCCGGAATCCGGCGTGAACGAGTCCGACCCCATCCGGTCGACGACCTCGACGGTGTAGTTCTGGTAGCCGCCGCCGTCGCAGAACGGATCCTTGGACCGATCGCATTTCGGCGATTTGTCCCCGCCGGTCAGCGCGATGGTGATGCCGCTGTAGGCGCCCGGCTCGGGTACCGCCACCCGCGCGGTGATCCGCGCCGACACCGGGCCGGACTTCGCCAGCTGGTTCCGGTCGAGCTTCAGGACGTCGTCCGGGTCGACGATGCCGAGCTTCATCTTGTTGCGCAGCATGTGCTGCGCGCCCATCGAACCGCCCTGCGTCGCGGGGATCTGCCAGCGCGTGTGCGGGCCGCCCGGACCGTTGAAAGTGCCACGCGACAGCATTTCCCACGGCCCGCTGTAGTCTCGCGAGGGCGGTTTTCCGAACGGGTTGTTGTAATTGTCGCCGATCCCGAGAATGTGACTGAATTCGTGCGCGAACACCGACTGCCCGGAACTTTCCGCCTGGGTGGACGAACCGTTGGCGGCGTTGGGCCAGATACTCGCGGCCGCTTTCCACGACGTCCACGGGACGTACCGGGTGGCCGCCCAGTTCGGCAGGCCACTGCCCTTCGGCGGGCCGAAGGTGTCCGGCACGTTCTCCTTGGCACCGAACTTCATCTCGCCGAATTCCTGCCACGTCGAACTCTCGTCCTGGCCGGCGGAAAGGAAGAAGACGAAATCGAAGTTCTTCGTGGCGTCACCGACATCGGCCCGCCACGCGGCACCCGCGTCCGTGCGCAGATCGCGCCGGCAATTCGCCCCCGGCGGGCAGGCGTTCTGGAAGTCCATGCCGTATTCGAACGACTTCCCCGGCAGCCGGTAGGGCCCGAACGCGGTCAGCTGGACGCCGAACCGGCCCGCGGAATCCTCCATCCAGTACTCGTTGATGGTGTGCCCGCGATTGAGCGTTCCCGGTTTGTTCAAGAAATCCTGATAGAACTTCGCGACCCCGGAACGCGGGACGTTGTTCGCCTCCACCGAAGGATTGCCGAACACGGTCGAGTGCGGCGCCTGGGTGACCGCGAACTCCTGGTCCGGGTAGTCGGCGAGGACGACAGCGCCCTTGAAGGTGCGCTTGGTCGGTTTCAGCGACGGGTCGGCCCAGTTCGTGCCGGGCACCTTGCGGTAGTCGTCCCAGGTCATGGCGTCCTGGTTCTTCCAGTGCGACGCGTCGATCGGGGCGGGCCAGTCACGGACGAGCGGTTCGGCCTCGGCGGTGGCCGCGGTCAGGCCGGGCAGGAGAACGGCCGTGGCGAGCACGGCGGCGATGGTGGTGGTGCGGCGTCGGATCCTGGCGCGCATGCGCGGGCTCCTCCCTGAGACCGCCCCCATGACGGCCTCGAAGATCGACGGTAGGAGCCCGCCCCGGGGCACGGGAAAGGTCTACCCGCTTGCCGCACAACGAAAGTCGGGCAGCGTGGGCTGAAGGGGACCTTCGTCTCACCGGACGCGGGGTAGGGGGCGTTTCCGGGGGGGGCCCCCGGGCGCGTGGCCCGGAGCCCCCGCGGAGGGG
>NZ_JBHYIQ010000044.1:1191-10423 GCF_042739895.1 Amycolatopsis sp. NPDC059021 | reverse complement strand
GGCTGCACTCTCCACACCCCCGGCGGGGGCTGGGGTCCTCCAGCCGCGCGCCCCCCCCACCCCCCCCCCCCTTCAGCCCAGCCTTCGGGCGGTGACGAAACGAGCGCGGCCCGCGAAGTCGTTGTGGTCCTCGACAGCGGTGAGCACCCGGCGGGCCCGGACCAGGGCCGGGACGGCGGAGCCGTGCGTGTCGTCGTGCTCGATCGCCAGCCCGCCCCCGGCCCGCAGCAGTCGCGCCCCCGCGGCGATCGCGTGCCGGATGACCGCGAGACCGCTTTCTTCGGCGAACACCGCGCGAGCCGGATCGTGCTCGGCGACCTCGGGCGGGACGGGCGTGCCGTCGGGCACGTACGGCGGATTGCACAGCACCAGATCGACGAGGCCGTCGAGCTCGGCGAAGATCGTGGTGTCGGAGATGTCCCCGGAATAGAGCCGGATCGGGGTGTCCCCGGCGTCGGCGTGGACGTCGGCGTTGTGCCGGGCCCAGGCCAGCGCCTGCGGGTCGACGTCGACGGCGTACACCACCGCGTCCGGTCTCGCGTGCGCGACGGCCAGCGCGAGCGCGCCGGACCCGGTGCACAGGTCCACCACGACCGGGAATTCGCGGCCGTGCAGGAACTTCAGGCCCCAGTCGAGCAGCAGCTCGGTCTCCGGGCGCGGCACGAACACCCCGGCGCCGACGTTCACGGTGATGTCGCCCAGCGCGGCCCAGCCGGTGAGGTACTGCAGCGGGATCCGTTTCGCGCGCTGGTTCACCAGCTGCCCGATCGCCTCGACGACCGGCGGATCGACCAGCGGCACCATCGGCAGCCTGCCGCGCTCGACCCCGAGCACGTGCGCGGCGATGAGCTCCGCGTCCGACCGTGGCGAGGCCACGCCCGCTTCGGTCAGAATGCGGGTCGCCTCCATGATGGCCAGGCGCAACGGCTGCCGCTTCACTGGTCGTCCTTCATCTCGTCGAGATTGACACACGAGGCGGAACAACCCCGTATGCGGACACGGCGCGTCGGGGCGGATCCGCGTGTCCCCAGACTATCGAGTCGCGGCGCGGCGCCCGCGCCGCACGCGTGTTCCCGCCGCGGGTGCTCAGCGGCCGGCGAGCCGGACGGCGTACCGCAGCCCGGCGAGCTGATCACGGGAGTACCCGGGCAGTTCGCTGCCGGAGCCGAGGCGTTCCAGCGCGGCCGCGGTCCGGCAGCGCAGCCGCGGCCGTTCGGACAGCAGCGACGGCCGGGAGACGACCAGGCTGTGCAGGGTGTCCAGGTTCAGGGTCAGCTGCGGGGTTTCGGGGCCGAGCCGGTGCACGAGGTGCCAGCCGAGGCGTTGCCCGCCCCAGCAGCGGGGGTCCAGTTCGGCGACGAACCGGTCGTCGGCCTGGTCGTCCACGAGTTCGCCGGTCCAGTAGGCCCAGTAGTTGAGATTGGCGGTCTCGGCCCAGCCGCCGGACGTGCTCCGGACGAACGAGCACAGCGTCTCGGCATCGCCGGTCACCGCGAGCGCGATCGACGCCGACCGCTTCGCCAGCAGCTCGGCGACGTCCCCGTCCTCGATCTTCCGCCCGCTGGTGCGTGTCCACTCGTCGTGCAGCCAGGTCTTCACCGCCGCGCTCTTCCCGAAGCCGAGCAGATACACCGCCTGACGCCGGAGCAGCCGCTGATCCGGCCCGACACAGCGGTCCGCGACGGCGAGCAGGTGATCGAAGAACCGCTTCTGCTCGTCGGGACAGAACGTCGGCCAGAGCGGTTCGGGGCCGCGGCGCGGGACGCGGGAGACGAACCCGTCCAGCTGTCCCGGGGTGACACCGGTGAACGGCCAGGTGAGCAGGTTGATCAGCGAATGCCGGTGCACCGCGGCGGCGAGCGGATGCGGATCGGGTATGGCACCGACGCCGCCGTGTTCTATCGCCAGCGACAGCACGACGTCGACCTCGATCGCCTCGCGCAGATGCCGCCCGGTGGAGGACGGCGCGCCGAGCCGCAGGAGACAGTTCCGCAGCCGCAGGAGGTCCCCCGTCTGCAACGCCGAGAGCGGGCGCCTGCCCGACTCCCACGCCTGGACGGTCGTGACGTCGGCGCCGACCGCCTCGGCCAGCCGTTCCTGGGTGAGCGCGGCCGTCTGCCGGGCGAGCTTGAGGACGAACCCGGACACCGTCCCCCGATAGCGGGAACTCCGACCGCTGGTCGATGTCGGCACCGCGCCCTCCTCCTCTGCCCCGCCCTGACCGGACAGTCCGGGGCCCCGACTCGGACCGGGGGTCTGTTCCGGAAGAGGCGCGGCGAGCCTACTCTGCGTCCGCATGATTACGAATAGTGACCACAGAGGAGTCGCCCAATCGTGACCGCGCAGATCATGGTCGACCTCGACCGGGTGCACCCGGTCGTCGACGGCCGCTGGCACCGAGCCCTCCTGACCTGCATCCCCGGGCCGGGCGAGGTGATCACGACGCTGTGCGGGCGCACGGAGGAGGTCGAGTACCTGCCCTACAGCAGCGCCGCCCCGCTCGCGACCATCTGCTGGGACTGCGACCTCGAATACCGCGTCCGGCACAACATCGCGACGCTGCCGAACCACCCGGCACTGCGCGGCATGGTCCCGCCCGCCCCGCGCGGGAAGTAGCGGCTATTCCCCGGCCGAGAGGTAGTTAGCGAGCACGCCGCGCCGCCGGCGCAGGGTGTCGATGCGATCGTCCATCGCGTCGAGTTCGCGACGCAGCGTCGTGGCGAGCTCGGGGCAGAGGTCCAGCTCGGCCTCCTCCCCGCTCGCGCACTCCAGCGCGGTGGCGATGACCTCGGTGTTCAGCCCGGCGGCGAGCAGGCGGCGGATCTGCCGCACCCGGATCACGGCGTCCTCGGTGTACTCGCGGTAGCCGTTGCGGTCACGGCCCGCCGTCAGCAGTCCCTGCTCGCCGTAGTACCGCAGCAGGCGCTGGCTCACGCCCGTCCGCCGCGACAGCTCACCGATCCGCATGTGTCCCCCACCACCCGGGCTTGGCCTTCACACCGATGTCAATCCTTAACGTCACGAGCATGACGAATCATTTCGCGCACATCGTCCGGGGCTCCGGGCCGGGACTCCTGCTGGCGCACGGCGGCGGGGGCACCATCGCGGGCAACTTCGGCCCGATTCTCGACGACCTCGCGCGCACGCACACCGTCGTCGGCGCCGACTACCCGGGGAGCGGCGACACGCCCCGCAGCACGACGCCGCTGGAGCTCGACGCCGTCGCCGACGAGCTGGTCGCCATCGCGACCGACGCCGGGCTGGACCGCTTCGCGATCCTCGGCTACTCCCTCGGCACCGCGGTCGCGGTCCGGGCGGCCACCCGGCATCCGGAACGCGTCACCGCGTTGATCCTGACCGCCGGGTTCGCCCGCCAGAACAACCGCATGCGCCTCGCCACCGACGTCTGGCGCACGCTGCTCGACGGCGACCGCAGGCTGCTCGCGAAGTTCCTGACCCTCGTCGCCACCGGCGAACGCCATCTCGAATCGCTGAGCGCCGAGGAGCTGGAGCGGGCCGTCGACGAGCTGGCCGCGTTCATCCCGCCGGGCAGCCCCGAGCACGTCGACCTCGTCGCGTCCGCCGACACCAGGGCCGAGCTGGCCGGGATCGGCGTGCCGGCGCTCGTCATCGCGACGACGCTGGACGGCCTCGCGTCCCCCGCGCTGGCGCGGGAACTGGCCGCCGCGATCCCGGGCGCCGAGCTGGCCGAGATCGAGGCCGGGCACAACATCGCCGTCGAAGCACCGGACGCCTGGCTGACCGCCATCGAGAAGTTCCTCGGCAGGAGCTGAGCCATGGACCTGCAGGTGGTACTGCCCGACGAAGCACCCGGCATGGACCCCGGCCGCCCCGCCGCGCTGGCGCGAGCGGCCGAGGAACTCGGCTACGAGACCGTGTTCCTGCCCGATCACGTCCTTCCGCCGGGGCCCTACGGCGAAGTGTTCGGCGGGGTGTACGAGCCGCTGATCACGCTGGCCCATATCGCGGCGGTGACGGAGCGGATCCGGCTCGGCACGTCCGTGCTGATCGTGCCGCTGCGCGACCCGTTCGTCCTGGCCAAGCAGGTCGCGACGCTCGACCGCCTGTCGCGCCACCGGCTCACCCTCGGTGCCGGGGTCGGCTGGAACACCCGGGAGTTCGCCGAACTCGGCGCGGATTTCGCGGTGCGTGGGAAGCGCACCGACGAAACGCTGGAGCTGCTCGACGCGCTCTTCACGACCGGGCGGGGGCCGGACGGCGGACACTTCGAACCCCGTCCCGAGGGCCGGATCCCGGTCCTGGTCGGCGGGAACTCGACGGCCGCGCTGCGCCGCGCGGCACGGCTGGGCGACGTCTGGCAGAGCGCGGGCCTGTCCCCCGCCGGCTTCGGGAACCGTGTCCTGCGGCTCAACGAACTGGCAGGCGGACGGGAGATCCGGGCCTCCGCGCGGATGGAGTGGACCGGCGGCCGGGACGACCTCGACCGGGCCGTGGCGGACGCGCACGCCTACGCCGGGGCGGGGGCCTCCGCGGTCGCCGTCCACTTCGGTGCCGAGAGTGGCTATGCCGAGCGCATGGCCGAGTTCGCCGAGCGCATGACCTCGTCGCCGCCGGGCCTGTGATCTCCTAGGATGGGCGGACGATCGCCGTAAGAACCCCCGGAGACCCCGTGTCCGCAGAACCGGCCGACGAAGCGCGAAGAGTCGCGTTCATCTTCCCGATCTTCAACGAGGAAGCCAACATCGACCTGCTGCACAGCACGGTCGACGAGGTCACGCGGCCGCTCGCGGACAGGTACGCGTTCAGCTTCATCTACGTCGACGACGGCAGCCGTGACGGATCGCTGGCCAAGCTCGCCGCGCTCGCGGAGCGCGACGACCGCGTCACCGTCGTCGAGCTGTCCCGCAACTACGGGCACCAGCTCGCGGTCACCGCCGGGCTCGACCTGGTCGACGCGGACGCCACGATCATCATGGACAGCGACATGCAGGACCCGCCGCGGGTCGCGCTCGAACTGATCGAGAAATGGGAGGAAGGCTTCGACGTCGTTTACGCGCAACGCCGGTCACGCCAGGATTCGGCGTTCAAGAAACTCACCGCGGGTGCCTTCTACTGGTTCCTGCGCAAGATGGCCGCGGTCGACATTCCCAAGAACACCGGCGATTTCCGGCTCGTCGACCGCAAGGTCGTCGACGAGCTGCGCAAATACCGGGAACGCGACCGCTTCCTGCGCGGGCTGGTGAGCTACATCGGGTTCAAGCAGACCGCGGTGCTGTTCGACAGGGACAAACGGCACGCGGGCGTCACGGGATACCCGCTGCGCAAGATGCTCCGGTTCGCCGCCGACGGCATTCTCGGCTTTTCCGTGACCCCGCTGCGGATGATCACCCGGTTCGGTTACCTGATCTCGCTGCTCAGTTTCCTCGGCGTCCTCTACGTCGTCGGCGTCAAACTGTTCGCCCCCGAAACCGCGGTACCCGGCTGGGCGTTCATCACGATCGCGATGTTCTTCCTCGGCGGTATCCAGATCATCATGCTCGGTGTCCTCGGCAGCTACATCGGGCGCACCTACTCCCAGGTGCAGAACCGGCCGTTGTACACGGTGGCGTCGGTCCGCACCGGGCCACCGGACCCGGGTGAACGGGAGCGGACGGGCGCGGACGCCGGGAGCGCCGCGCGGTGAAGCTCATCACCGGCACCCAGCTGCGGTTCGGCCTCGTCGGCGTCGCGAACACACTCCTCGACGCGCTCAGCTACGCGTTGCTGGTCACCCTCGGCGTCCCGCTGGTCGTCGCGAACTTCCTCTCGACGAGCGCCGGGATGACGCTGAGCTTCACCCTCAACCGCAGCTTCACCTTCCGCGCGAAGGACGGGGACGTGCGGCGCCAGGCGATCCTGTTCTTCGCGGTCACCGCGTTCGGGCTGTGGGTGATCCAGGCGCTGGTCATCATGGCCGTCACGAAGGCGTTCCCCGGGGTGCACGTCCTGGTACCGAAGGCGGCCGGGATCGCGGTCGGCCTGGTGTGGAACTACGTGCTGTACCACCAGGTCGTCTTCCGGCACTCGCGCCGCGCCCCCGCCGAAACCACTCCGGGAGTCAGCCGCGACTGACGTTGGTGTTCTGGACCGCGTGAATCCACCAGGCGCCCGCTCTCCTGACCAGCACCCACGTTCCGGCGTTTTCGAAGCCTTCGCGGCCCGCCATGGTCACGTGCTGCCGGAGAGCGAGCACGGCCACGTCCGGGGCGGGGAACGTCAGGCGTTCGATCGTGTAGCCGCTGCGATAGCCCTCGGGAGCGGCGGCCAGCGCTTCCCGGTGGTACGCGTTGATTTCTTCCCAGCCGACGAACCGTCTGCCCGCGGGGTTGGTGAAGACGACGTCGGCGGTGAAACACGCGTCGAACTCCGCGGCGTCGAGGTCCGCGATGGCGGAATCCAGTTTCGCCACGAGTTCCCTGATACTCCGCACGTCCGCCTCGTTCGCGGACCGTTCCTGCCCGGCGGGGCGCGCGACCATGCCGATCCCTCCTCCACATCGCCAAGAGACCAGGCAACGCTAAAACCTCGACCCGAGTCGATGTCAAGGACGAGGCCGGTCGCACGGAATCGGCAACGAGCAGCTACGCCGCCGGCTGGACGGCGACCTCCTGCGCGGCTTCGTCCGATGTCGCCGGGACTTCCTCCGGTGCCTTGCGGGGCAGCAAGCTCAGCGCGGCGAACACCGCGGCGAGCAGGGTCGGGAACAACGTCAGCTGCTGGTGCTTGACGCCCTCGATGCCTTCGGCGAGACCGGAGGCGAGGAACTGCGCGACCGCGAACAGCAGCAGCATCACCGTCACCACGCCGAGGTCACGGCGCCCGGACCGGCGCCGGAACGCGCGGATCCCGAGCCACAGCACGACTATCCACAGTGGAAGAAGGAAGAACAGGCCGAGCGGGGCGAGCAAACCGGTCAGGCCGGACAGCACGGGGACCCGGTACTCCTTGGCCAGCGGCGGCTGACCGGCGTGCTCGCCGAAGCTGCCCAGGTTCGGCACCCGCGCCGTGAGCACCTCCTGCGCCGCCTTGTGCATGATCTCGACTGTCCTCAGTGGATGCGTGAGGTAGTAGTGCGCGACGTTGCGCCTGCTGATCTTGTCCCGGTACTGCGGATACAGCGGATCACTGTGCGCGGGATGCGCGCTCCACCACGTGGTCCCGCTGTACTTCGCGAACTCCGGCGGCAGCCCCAGCGCGGCGAGGTCGGCGGACGAATCGTGCTGTCCGTCCACAATGGCGTCGAATACGACGTGATACATGTTGGCCTCGCGGTATTCCGCGTTGGCCGGGTCGCCGCTCGATTGCGTGAGCGCGGTCCCGGTCCCCGCCACGACGAGCACCGCCAGCGGCAGCGCCCACCGGGCCACGCCTCGCACGCCCGGCGGGCGCACGAACAGCAGCGCCAGCACGACCAGCGGAATCAGCAGCAGCGTCTGGGTTTTCGCGTTGATCCCGATCAGCGCGCCCAGCACCGTGACGACGGCACCGGCGTACCGCCACGCACCGGTGCGGTTCATCAGCAGCAGGCCGCCGCACAGCAGCACGATGCCCACGAAGGCGGCGCCCTCGCTGAGAACCGAAGCCACGTAACCGAAAAAGGCCGAATCCGCGACCACGAGCAGCAGCAGCGCGGTGGCGATGATCCGGTTCCGCGTGGACAACCGCAGCCCCAGCACGATCGCCGTGATGCCGAGCGCGAGCAGGACGCAGCAGAGCACGCCGAGCACGAGCAGGTTCAGCACCGAGGACGAGCCAAGCAGTTTGCCCAGTTCGCTGGCGATCTTGTCGAGCCAGCTCTGACTGGAGATGTACGCGCTCTTGCACTCGGGCGCGGCACCGTAGGCGAACCGGACGAACTTCTCCGACGGGCGGTCCGGCTGGCTCGCGCCGAGCTGGCACAGCAGCCGCCACCCGTCGCCGTTGTCGGCCATCCCGATCGGCCGCGGCACGAGGAACCGCACCAGGAGCACGCCGAGCGACGTGATCAGAACACCGAGACCAAGCCGGATTTCGCGCGCCACTCGGGATACCTTAGGTCGTTACGTTCCGCTGTCCCGCTCAGCCCGCCTGGGCGGCCAGCCGTTCTTCGCGGTCCGCGGTGGCCAGCGCGTCGAGCACGCCGTCGAGATCGCCGTCCAGAACCTGATCCAGGTTGTACGCCTTGTAGTTGACCCGGTGATCGGAGATCCGGTTCTCCGGGAAGTTGTACGTGCGCACCCGCTCCGAGCGGTCGACGGTGCGGACCTGCGAACGGCGCGCGTCCGACGCCTTCGCGGCGGCCTCCTCCTCGGCGATGGCCTGCAACCGGGCCTGGAGCACCTGGAGCGCGCGGGCGCGGTTCTGGATCTGCGACTTCTCGTTCTGGCAGGAGACCACGATGCCGGTCGGCAGGTGCGTGATCCGCACGGCCGAGTCGGTGGTGTTGACGCTCTGCCCGCCGGGCCCCGACGAGCGGAAGACGTCGATGCGCAGGTCGTTCGGGTCGATCTCGACCTCGACCTCCTCCGGCTCCGGGTAGATCAGCACCCCGGAGGCGGAGGTGTGGATCCGGCCCTGCGATTCGGTCGCGGGGACGCGCTGCACCCGGTGGACGCCGCCCTCGAACTTCAGCCGCGACCACACGCCGTCGGCCTCGGCCGTCTTGCTCTTGATCGACAGCGTGACGTCCTTGTAGCCGCCGAGATCGGAGTCGACCGAGTCCAGCACCTCGGCCTTCCAGCCGTGCCGCTCGGCGTAACGCAGGTACATCCGCAGGAGATCGCCGGCGAACAACGCCGATTCTTCGCCGCCCTCCCCGGATTTGATCTCCATGACGACGTCGGAGCCGTCGTAGGGGTCGCGCGGCAGGAGCAATTCGGTGAGTTTGGCCTCCAGCGCCGGGATCCGGACGCCGATTTCCTCGGCCTCCGCGGCGAAAGCGGGATCCTCGGCCGCGAGCTCCTGTGCCGCGGTGAGGTCTTCACGGGCACTGTCGAGTTCGCGGACGGTCGTCACCACCGGCGTCAGCTCGGCGTAGCGGCGGCCGAGCTTGCGGGCACGCGACTGGTCCGCGTGCACGCCCGGGTCCGCCAGCTGCGTCTCCAGCTCGGCGTACTCGGACAGCAGCCCCTTGAGCGAACTCGAATCCACCACTCCACCTCTCGGACGACGCCTCTGCCGGACAAAGCTCCCAAAACAAACGGCGCCCATCCGCTCGTTCGCGGATGGGCGC
>NZ_JBHYIQ010000044.1:0-1181 GCF_042739895.1 Amycolatopsis sp. NPDC059021 | reverse complement strand
CCTCCTCTGCCCAAACACCCACAAACACCCCCCCCCCCCCTGCGGTGGGGGCGGGGGGGCCCCCCGTCGGTCAAGCTACTTGGCGTCGGCACCCTTGGTGCGCTTGCCGTAGCGCTTCTCGAAGCGCGCGACCCGGCCACCGGTGTCCAGGATCTTCTGCTTGCCGGTGTAGAACGGGTGGCAGTTCGAGCAGATTTCGACGTGGATGTGACCGGACGTCTTCGTGCTGCGGGTGGTGAACGTGTTCCCGCAGTCGCAGTTCACGGTCGTGACCACGTATTCGGGGTGGATGCCGCTCTTCATGGTGTCCTCTCTCGTTGGCCGCCGGGTCCCCGGTAGTTCGGGGTGAACCGGAGCCGGACTTCAGCGGAGTAATTGTGCCAGACGCGCTGACAGGGCTTTCAACACGGCCTGTTCAGCCGGTATTCCCGGGCAAAACGGACACGTTGAGTTATCAACTATGTACCTCGGGTGTACGAATTTTGCACTTCCCGCCGGGAGGCTGCCGCCGGTTCGTGATTCTCCCACCCGACTGGAGGCAGACCGTGCGCACTGTGATTTCCCGGATCACCAAACCCGCCGTGGTGGCCGCACTGGCCGCGGCCGCCCTCGCCGTCGCCCCGGTGGCGCAGGCGAGCGCCACCACCGCGGACGCCGACATCACCGCCGCCGACATCAACCCGGCCGCGGGCACCTTCACCACCGAGCCCGAGTTCACCGTCCAGGGCGCGGCCGACGGGACCCCGGCGGGCGCGGTCCAGTGGTACAAGAACCACCTGGGCAGCACCGCCTGGCAGCACTACTGCGAAAAGGCCGCCGAAAACGCCTACGGCACCACCGGCGTCTGGGCGTCGGCGAACGCGCACTGGAACGGCGCGAGCCCGAAGCACACCAGCGGCACCCCGCCGCTCGGCGCCTTCGTGTACTGGAACATCAGCGCCTACGGCCACGTCGGCATCGCCGACGGCAACGGCGGCATCTACGCCACCAGCATCGGCGGCAAGATCGGCCACGCGAGCAGCGTCAACTACTTCAACAACTACCGCGGCTGGACCCCCGGCGCCGTCCCCCGCCACTGAGTCCCGTCCCGACCTGCCGTTAAGGCCACCTTGCGGGCGTCTGACGCCCGCAAGGTGGCCTTAACGGCATTTGCCGGTAGTGCCGCGAGCGTGGAACTCGGG
>NZ_JBHYIQ010000043.1:69472-77943 GCF_042739895.1 Amycolatopsis sp. NPDC059021 | reverse complement strand
GGACGCGTCCTTTTTTTACACCCCACCGCCCTGGGGGGACTCAGAGTCCCTCAAGGAGGCCCCCACGGACCATTTCCAGGAGTGATTCAGGCCTGGTCTCCGGCCTTTTCGGCCTGGCGGCGCACCTCGTCCATGTCGACGTCGCGGGCCTGCTGGATGAGTTCCTCCAGCACCGCCTCGGGCAGCGCGCCCGGCTGGGCGTAGATCACCGTCTTGTCGCGGATCACCGCGAGCGTCGGGATCGACCGGATGTCGAAGGCGGCGGCCAGCTGCTGCTCGTTTTCGGTGTCGACGCTGGCGAACACGATGTCGTCGTGCTTTTCGGACACCTTCTCGTACACCGGCGCGAACTGGCGGCACGGACCGCACCAGCTCGCCCAGAAGTCGATCAGGACGAATTCGTTGTCGGTCACGGTCTGGTCGAAGTTCGCCGCGGTCAGCTCTACGGTGCTCATAGGAGGAACAACGGCCGGAACCGGGCCAAGATTCCCGGCGCGGCGTAGGGTCGGAATCCGGCACTCGCGGAGAACCTCGAACACGGGAGGACGTGCCATGGCCGACGGGGAAATCCTCAGCCACATCGACCGGCTCATCGCCGAGGAACACGAACTGCGGTCACGCGCGGTCGGCGTCGGGCTGAACAGCGCCGACCGCGAACGCCTCGGTGACCTCGAACGGCAGCTCGACCAGTGCTGGGATCTGCTGCGCCAGCGCCGCGCCCACACCGAGTTCGGCGAGGACCCGGCCGGGGCGCGGGTCCGGCCCGAGAGCGAAGTCGAGTCCTACCGGCAGTAGCGCCTCACGCGGGGCCGCCTCACGCTGGGCACAGCGTCCCGTCGCCGGGGACCTTGCCGTCGACGAGGAAGGCACGCACGGCGTCGGTCACGCACGGCGACGAGCCGAGCGCGCCGTGTCCCGCGCCCTGCCACGAGATCGTCACCGACGTCGGCATCTGGTCGGCCGCGCGGGTGGTGCCCTGCTCCGGGGTCACCGGATCGGCCGCGGTCGAGGCCACCAGGATCGGCGGCACCCCGGGCACGCCCGCCCTCGGCAGCGGCTCGCGGCGCGTCGGCCACGGCGCGCACCAGGCGAGCTGCTGGGCCACGGTGGTGCCGAACTGCGGGTACTTGCCGCGCATGGCGGTGCCCACCTTGGTGATCTCGTCGGCGGGCAGCCGGGTCGCGCTGTCGTTGCAGCGCGTCGCGATCGCACCGTCCAAACGGGACGGAAGGCTCCTGCTGTCGTGCAGCACCGGCGCGGCGAACACGGCGAGCGGGGCGAGGTTCCCGTCGCGGGCCGCGGCGATCGCGTCGGCCAGCTCGGGCCACCGCGCGCGCTGGGCGAGTCCGGAATAGACCGCGTAGGTCGCGATTCCCGCGTTCATCGGGATGCCGTCGGCGGTGACGACGGGCGTCCGCAGCCGGTCGGTGACCGCCCGCAGCGCGGCCTTCGGGTCGCCGAGCGCGCAGTGCCGGGTAGCGCAGTCCGCGCCGAAAGCGTCCAAAGTGGACTGCGCGCCCGCGGCGACCGCGTCCAGCACGGCCGCGGTGTCCTGGCCGGGATCGGGGATGCCGTCGAGCACCATCCTGCCCACCTGGGCGGGGAAGCGCACCGCGTACTCCGAGAGCACCTTCGACCCGTCGCCGCGCCCGAGCGCGGTCAGCCGTTCCATCCCGAGCTGCTTGCGCAGTTCGTCGAGGTCGCCCGCGGTACGCCAGCTGTCCAGCCCGGTCTGGGCGACGTCCAGGTCGATCGCGCACTGCTGGCCCGCCTTGCGCGCGGCGTCCAGCACGCCTTCGAGGTCGCCCTGCGCGGGGTCCGCGCCGATCAGGTCGCGGCGCACGTCGCCGGGGACGCACTGCACGGCGCCGGACAGCCCCGTGCCGCGCCGGTCCAGCCCGACGAGCGAGAACTTCTGCAGGAACTCCGGCGGCAGGCTCGCCGCGAGCCGCGCGGCGTACAGCGTCCCCGGTTCGCCGTCGACGTCGTTGACCACGACGAGTGGCACCGGGCCGGTGCCCGCCTTGAGCACGAGGCTGCGCACCATCGCGCGCCGCGGCTGGTCCGGGGCGTCGAGCGGGGTCGTCATCCGCGCGCAGCTGAAGCGCAGCGTGTCCGGCACGGCGGGCTGCCCGAGCCGCTGGCGGGTGTCGTCGTCGCAGTCGTTCCAGCGGATCAGCGGGGACTGCGGTTCGCCCAGCGGCGGCAGCGGGACGGCCGGGGCGCTCGTCGGCGCCTTCGGCTGTTTCGAACCGTCGTTGTCCACCACGGCGGGCCGTGCCGAGGGTCCGGTCGTGCAGCCCGCGAGCGTCGCCGCGGCGAGGACGGCCAGCGTCAGCCGGGATCGCGGGCGAAGTCGGCGGGAACGGCGGCGCACGGGCGGGATCCTCCGATGATCGGGTCCGGGGTCACCGGTGAGCTTGGCACGCCGGGTGTGACAGGGGAGTTAGCGGGTCCGGACGACCTCGCCGCGGAAGACGGCGTCGAGGTCGTACCGCGCGACCTCGTCGAGCTGCGCGTACCCGCACGACGACGGTTCGCGGTCCGGGCGCCACCGGCCGAACTGCGCGGTGTGCCGGAACCGCGCCGGGACACCGCCCTCGGTGTGCTCGTAGGACACCTCGACGACGCGTTCCAGCCGCAGCGGTACCCACGGCTGTTCGGTGGAGCGCCAGCGGGTGATGCCGCCGGGGATGCGCTGGCCGGTGCGGACGGCGTCGCCGATCCAGGGGTGCCCGGTGCCGTCGGTGATCAGCGGCGCCAGCTCCTCGGCCAGCTCGCGGCGCCGCTTGACCGGGAACGAGCCGACGACGCCGACGTGGTGCAGCAGCCCGGCGGCGTCGTAGAGCCCGAGCAGGAACGACCCGACCATCTCGCCCGGTTCGCCGTCGACGTGCCAGCGCAGCCCGGCCAGCACGCAGTCGGCGGTGCGCTTGTGCTTGTACTTGAGCAGGACGCGTTTGCCGGGGGAGTAGGGCTCGTCGAGCGGCTTGCCGATGATGCCGTCCAGGCCGGCGCCCTCGAACAGCTCGAACCAGTGCCGCGCGGTGTCCGGGTCGGTGGTCGCCGGGGTGAGGTGGATGCCGTCGCCCGCGACGCGCTCGAGGCGTTCACGCCGCTTCGCCGTCGGTTCGTCGACAAAGGACTCGTCGCCGAGGGCGAGCAGGTCGAACGCGACGAACTCGGCGGGCTGTTCGGCCGCGAGCAGGGTGATCCGGCTGGCGGCGGGGTGGATGCGCTCGGTCAGCGCGTCGAAGTCGAGCTTGCCGCCGCGCGCGACGACCAGCTCGCCGTCGAGCACGATGCGGTCGGGCAGCGTCTTCGTCAGCCGCTCGACGACCTCGGGGAAGTACCGGTTGAGCGGTTTCTCCGCGCGCGACTGCAGCGTCAGCTCGTCCCCGTCGCGGAACACCAGGCAGCGGAAGCCGTCCCATTTGGGCTCGAACAGCAGCCCGCCCGTGTCCGGGATCGCCTTGGCCGGTTTGGCGAGCATGGGCTTGAGCGGCGGCCGCGGTGGTGTCATGCCCGCATTCTGCGGAAAATCCGGCGTCTTCGCACGTGCTGAAGGGGACCTTCAGCACACTCGGGGCCGGGAGGCGGCGGTCGCGCGCGCACGGCCGTTAGGCTTTCCGACCATGCCCGCCGCGCATCTCACCGACCGCGATCCCCAGCTCAGCGCCGACGAGCTGATCGGCACGCTGGTCCCGCCGCCCCGGTTCGACGCGGTCCGGTTCGCCAACTACATCCCGAACCCGGACGAGCCGAGCCAGGCCGCCGCGGTCACCTCGTGCGCGGCGTTCGCGGCCAAGATCGAGGCCCCGGCGAAGAAGTCGAAACTGCGGTCGCTGTTCGGCGGCGGGGCGCAGCCGACCGGCCCGATGGGGCTCTATCTCGACGGCGGATTCGGCGTCGGCAAGACCCACCTGCTCGCCTCGACCTGGCACGCCACACCCGGCCCCAAGGCGTACGGCACCTTCGTCGAACTGACCCACCTCGTCGGCGCGCTCGGGTTCGCCGAAGCGGTGCGGCGGCTGTCCGGGCATCGGCTCCTCGCGATCGACGAGTTCGAGCTGGACGACCCCGGCGACACCATGCTGATCGGCCGCCTGCTGCGCGAGCTGACCGAGGCCGGGGTGTACGTCGCGGCGACGTCGAACACCCTGCCCGACAAGCTCGGCGAAGGACGCTTCGCCGCCGAGGACTTCCTTCGCGAGATCCAGTCGCTGGCCTCGCGCTTCGCTGTCGTGCGTGTCGACGGTCCCGACTACCGGCACCGCGGCCTCCCCGAGGCCCCGCCGCCGGTCGCCGACGACGTGCTCACCGCGTCGGCCGAACAGCACGAAGGGTCCACTGTGGACGACTTCGACGCGTTGTGCGCGCACCTCGCCCGGCTGCACCCGTCGCGCTACGGCCGGATGCTGGACGGCGTCGGCCGCGTCCACCTGCGGGACATCCACCCGGCGCCGGACCAGAGCGTCGCGCTGCGGCTCGTCGCGTTCGCCGACCGGCTCTACGACCGCGCCATCCCGGTCGTCGTCTCGGGTCAGCCGCTGCCCGCGTTGTTCACCGAGGAGATGATCAACGGCGGCTACCGCAAGAAGTACCTTCGCGCCGTCAGTCGCCTGACCGCACTCGCACGGGACGCGGTGCAAGCCGCGTAAGCAGCCCGCGCACCGCGAGGACGGCGAAGACCGCGAAGAGCGTCCCGCCGACGACGTCGGTGAGGTAGTGGTAGCCGAGTCCGACCATCCCGATCGCGACGGCAGCGAGCAGGACCGCGCCGACGATCGCCGTGATGGTCCTGGCCAGGCCGTGGACCAGCAGGACCAGCACGACGAGCGTCGCCACCATGCTGACCGTGTGCCCGCTGGGATAGACGAGCGTCGCGCCCTTCCAGCGGTCGAACAGCGGTTTCAGCGCCCACGTGTTCGCCATGACGGCGATCCCGGGTCCGAGGACGACGAAGAGCGCGTCCCACGGCCGCAGCGCGTACAGGCACCAGACGATCAGCAACGCCAGCACGGGGAGCAGCACGTACGGCTCCGTCGGCAGCACCAGCGCACGCAGGAGCCCGTGCGGCCACCCGGCGATCGCGGACTGCGCGGCGGTGTCGAGGCCGCTGGGCGCGTGGTCGCCCGCGAAGACCAGCCCGAGCGCGAGGGCGCACAGCGCGCAGACGACGGCGAGGAGCGCCGGCCAGCGGAAAGGCATGACCGACCTTAACGCGGGGCCACCGATGTACCGAGGGACGCCTTCGGTGCGCTGGCTGCACCGAGGGACGCCCTCGTCGCACTCAACGCACCCAGGGCGTCCCTCGGGCCTCCCCGCGTAGCTGACCGCACCGCCCACTGTCGCGAACGCTCCGATGGCGACGCTGAACGTCCCGAACGCGCCGTTCGCGACAGCCTCGGCACTTGAGTCCACAAAGGACACCCTCGGCAGTCGCGTGGGTTACGGGTTCACCAGCTTCGTGATGCCGCGTGCTTTGAGGTGGGCCTGGTCCCCGGCCTTGCTGCGCAAGACGAAAGCCGCCCGTGTCCCGGCCGAGGCGAGGGCGAAGAAGGTGTCCGTCCCGCTCTGCGGATCGTCGTCCGGGATCACGATTCCCGTTGTCCGGGAAGCGGGTTGGGGCGGATTCCGGTCGAATTCGGCCACGATCTCGCGGATCGCTGCGCCCGCGGGTTTCAGCTTGCGGTCGTTCGTGTAGAGGCCGAGGTCGTATTCGAGGGGGTTCAGCTTCGGCACGAGCGCCGGCGAGACGTCGTGCGAGCACCACCAGGTGAAGCCGTGCGTGTGCGCGCAACTCGCGACGTTGCGTACGGAGCGCTTGATCCATTCGCCCAGCTGAGGCCGAGTCTGGTCGCTGAAGTGGATCGACGGCGCCGCGCCGTCCTCCTGGATCCAGCACGGCCAGGCCGGATCGGCCGCGTACGCCTGCGCGAGCTGCACGAGCCGTTCGGCGTTGTGTGTCGCGAAGGGGCCGAGCGGGTCGGTCTTGAGGATGCCGAAGAACGACGTCCACGGGTGGATGGCGGTGACCGCGCCCGCCGTCGCGAGTGTGGCGCGGCTGAAGTACTTGTCGCCGCGGGTGTCCCACGGCGCGCGGTCGCAGCCGACGGTGTTCCACTTGCCCGGCGCGACTTCGCCCGCCGTGGCGAGCAGGGTTTTCGCCCAGTTGTCGGCCTGCGCGACGGTGACGTTCAAGCCGGCGAACGAGTCCCAGTAGTAGTACGGCTCGTTCGACAGGTCGAAGCCGAGAAAACGTCGGTGCCCGCCGATACGCTTGCCGAGCGCGGTGAGGAACGCGCGCTGGGCCTCGAGAGCGGCGGGGTCGGCAAACCAGTTGACCGGTTGGGGGGTGGTCTGGAGCCAGTTCGGTGTCCAGTAGCGGGCCGAGATGTGCCCGTTGAACACGGTGATCTCGACGTCGAGCCCGGCGTCGCCCGCGTAGTCGAGGAACTCGTGCAGGCGGTCCAGCTTCTCGCCGCTGATCAGGTTCGGCTCGGGCTGGAAGTCCGACCACAGCAGCATCATCCGGATGTGGTCGAGGCCCAGCTTCGCGATGTCGTCCAGGTCGCGGCGCAGGTCCCGCTCGCGCCAGTCCTGCCACATGTGGAACCAGCGCGTCGACGGCGTGTAGTTGACGCCGAGCCGGAAGGCACGCCGCCTGCCGCGCGAAGCCGCTTCCGCCGTGCCCGATGCCGCCGCGTCCGATGCCGTGGTGTCCGCCGCGGCCGGTGTCGCGAGGCCGGTCAGCGCTGTGCCGGTCAACGCCGTCCCCGCCAGTGCCGCGCCCACCGCGCCGCCGAGCACCGAGCGCCGCCGAACGTCCGCCATGCCGCCTCCCTCGCCGGTAACCGTTGACGAAGATCTAGCACGGCGGGGAATTCGTTCTCCAGACTTGGCCGGATTTCTGTCCCGTTCCGGTCATCTCGCGTGACTGGAGGGCGAACTCGCGTGATTGGACGGAGAACTCGCGTGATCAGGGGCGCGACACGAAGGCGGCGTGGTCGGCCTCGGTCTGGTCGGCGTAGCGGACGGCGTAGGCGCCGATCGCCTCGTCGAGTTCCTCGTCCTCGGCGAAGTAGCCCGCCAGCAGCTGGGGATGCAGGGAGCGGATGTGCGCGCGGGCGAGGAGTGCGCCCGCGAGGCGGCCGTAGTCGTCGAGATGGTCCTTCGCCAGTTCCGTCGGATCGATGTCGCCCTTGAGGTTCCGGAACTGGCGCACGATGAACGGCGTGCCGTCGATGGTGGTCCAGCCGAGCAGGATGTCCGTCTCCGCCTGGACGAGCCGCGCGCCGTCGACGATGCGGCGTCCCTCGTGCGCGGGCTCCGGCAGGCCGAGATAGCGCGCCAGCGCCGAGGGCTGGGCCTGTTTCACTTGCAGCACAAGGTCTTCGTCCTCGTTGCCGTGGAGCAGGACGACGTAGCTGCGCAGCCCGACGCTGCCCGTGCCCACCACCCGGAACGCGACGTCGGCGACGCGGTACCGCGCGATCAGCGTCCGCCGCGACTCGCGCAGAGTGTCTACATAGGACACCAGGCCCGCGGCGACGGCCTCCGCGGTGGCCGCGTCGACGTGCGTGAGCACCGGCGGGTCCTCGACGAACCGGTGCCTGCTCAGCCCGGTCTCGTGATCGTCGATGCGCCGCGTCCACTTCGCGACGACCTTCTTGCTCGTGTTCTTGCGGGCTTTCTCGGCGGCGTCGGCGAAGTCGTCGATCAGCTCGTGCGCCCGCGCCTTGCTCAGCACCGACGAGTCGGGCAGCGCGCTCCACGACCGCAGGAACGGCAGTTCGGCCAGCGCGCGGACGGTCCGCCGGTACGACTTGACGGCGTCCTCGGCGGCTTCGCGGCAGCCGGACTCGCCGATCCCGCCCTCGCGGCCCGCCAGCACCAGGCTCGCCGAAAGCCGCTTGAGGTCCCATTCCCACGGCCCCGGCACGGTTTCGTCGAAGTCGTTGATGTCCATGACGATGCCGCCCTCGGGCGTGCCGTAGAGCCCGAAGTTGGCCGCGTGCGCGTCGCCGCAGAGCTGCGCCGTGACGCCGGACGCCGGGGTACCCGCCAGATCGGCGGCCATCAGCCCGGCCGCACCGCGGAAGAACGTGAACGGCGACGCCGACATCCGCTCGCGCCGCAGCTCGATCAGCTCCGGCAGCCGCCCGGCGTTGCTCGCGTCGAAGTACTCGCCGGGCGTGGGCCGGTCCTGGGCGGCCGCCGCGTGGTCATGCGCCCGGACCGGCGCCTTCTCCCGCAGCGCCTTGCCCCGCGCGTACACCTCTCCCGGCGTCTCGCCGCCCTCGACCAGCGGCCGCTCCACCCATTCCCCTGCTCCCATGCCCTCCCCAACGTCCACACCGGACACAGGGTTCCGGGAGGTCCGTGGGGGCCTCCTTGAGGGACCCGGAGTCCCTCGGGGGGGCCCCCCACGCACCACCCCCCGGCCGGTGGCGCGGATACCCCAGGCC
>NZ_JBHYIQ010000043.1:63920-69462 GCF_042739895.1 Amycolatopsis sp. NPDC059021 | reverse complement strand
TTTAACACCCACCCCCCCGCCCCCCCCCACCCCCCCCCCCGCACCGCGGGGTCGGGGCGGGGGGGGGGGGCCTCCTGGGGGCGCCGGGAGCCCGGGGGCCCCCCCCCCCCCCCACGACGCCGCGTCAGGAGGCGCGGATCACCTGGGCGATGGCGTCGATGCCGCGGTCCAGGTCTGCGCGCGAGATCACCAGCGGGGGCGCCAGCCGCAGCGTGTAGCCGTGCGTTTCCTTGCACAGCACGCCGAGCCCGGCCAGCGCCTCGGACGCCTCGCGCCCGGACGGGCCGCCGGGGGCGATGTCGATGCCCGCCCACAGGCCGCGGCCGCGGACCTCGGCCAGCCCGTTGCCGACGAGCGCGCCGAGCCGCTCGTGCAGGTGGGCGCCCAGCTCGGCCGAGCGCTGCTGGAACTCGCCGGTCTTCAGCAGCTCGACCACCGCGCGCCCGACAGCGCACGCCAGGGGGTTCCCGCCGAACGTCGACCCGTGCTCGCCCGGCTGGAGCACGCCGAGCACCGCCCGGCTGCCGACCACCGCCGACACCGGCATGATGCCGCCGCCGAGCGCCTTGCCGAGCGTGTAGACGTCGGCGCGGACACCCTCGTGGTCCAGCGCGAGGACCGTTCCGGTGCGGGCGAGCCCGGACTGGATCTCGTCGGCGATGAGCAGCATGCCGTGGTCGTCGCACAGCTGCCGGACCTCGGCGAAATACCCCGCGGGCGGCACGTTGACGCCCGCCTCGCCCTGGATCGGCTCCAGCAGGACGGCGGCGGTGCGCTCGGTGACGGCGTCGCGCAGCGCGGCCGCGTCCCCGTATTTCACCGTCACGAAGCCCGGGGTGAAGGGGCCGAACCCGGCCCGCGCGGTCTCGTCGGTCGAGAACGACACGATCGTGGTGGTGCGGCCGTGGAAGTTCGACCCGGCCACGATGATCTCGGCGGTGCCGTCCGGCACGCCCTTGACCTGGTGCGCCCATTTGCGCGCCACCTTCACCGCCGACTCGACGGCCTCGGCGCCGGAGTTCATCGGCAGCACCATCTCGGTGCCGGTCAGCTCGGCCAGCTCGCGGCAGAACAGGCCCAGCTGGTCGTGGTGGAAGGCACGCGAGGTCAGCGTGACACGACCCAGCTGTTCGGTCGCGGCAGCGATCAGCGCCGGGTGCCGGTGCCCGAAGTTGAGCGCGGAGTACCCGGACAGGAAGTCGAGATAGCGGCGGCCCTCGACGTCGGTGACCGTCGCGCCTTCGGCCTCGGCGATCACGACCGGCAGGGGGTGGTAGTTGTGTGTGCTCCACTGCTCGTCGAGCGCGACGTAATCGGCGGTCCTCATACGTTCAGGCTAAGCGGTGGAAGCGGAGAGTTCATCCGGGAAACGTTGCTTCCACCATTCGATCGTTGCGTGCTTGAGGCTTTACAGCAGCGAAACGCTGCGTAACCGATTCGCGACATTTCGCCGGGCGATCGCGGGCGAACATGGTTATCGTCGCCGGATGGCGAAGAAGCAGGATCCGGCGAGCCGCGTGCGGGACGCGTTGCGGGCGGAGAAGGACACCCCGTTGCCCGATCCCGGCTCGTCCCCGGTGGGGCCGGACAAGAAGACCAAGGCGGAGAAGAAGTTCGACAGCGCGGGCGAGCGGCTCTCGGCGTTGCAGGAAGCGCTTTACGCCGAGGGCGTCGGCGGGGGCGGGCGCAGCGTCCTGCTCGTCCTGCAGGGCATGGACACCTCCGGCAAGGGCGGCACCGTCGGGCACGTGCTCGGCCTGGTGAACCCGATGGGCGTGCGCTACGCGGGGTTCAAGAAGCCGACCGCCGCGGAACGCCGTCACCACTTCCTCTGGCGCGTCCGGCGTCAGCTGCCGTCGCCGGGGCTGATCGGCGTGTTCGACCGGTCGCACTACGAGGACATCCTGGTCCCGCGCGTCCAGAAGCTCGTGCCCGCCACCGAGTGGCGCAAGCGCTACGCCGAGATCAACGCCTTCGAGCGCGAACTGGCCGACGAGGGCACCACGGTGGTCAAGGTGTTCCTGCACATCTCGCCGGAGGAACAGCTCAAACGGCTCAAGGCGCGGCTGCTCCGGCCGGAGAAACGGTGGAAGTTCGACCCCGCCGACCTCGAGGCCCGCGCCGCCTGGGACGCCTACCAGGCGGCCTACGCCGACGTCCTGCGCCGGACGTCGACCACCACCGCGCCCTGGTACGTCGTGCCCGCCGACCGCAAGTGGTACCGCAACTGGGCCGTCGCGGAGTTGCTGATCGAGACGCTCACCGAGCTGGCGCCGAAGTTCCCCGAGCCGCACTACGACGTCGACTCGGAACTCGAGAAACTGGCCGGTGTTGGCGTAAGCGGCTGATCATCTGAAAGAGTGCGAGCGTGACCGACAGCTCCCTTGATGCTCTTCCGTTCCTCCGCCGCCAGTCCCGCACGCAGCGCTTCACCCTGGGCGCCCCCAAGGAGTTCCGGGTCTCCCCGGACGGCTCGCGCGTGCTCTTCCTGCGTGCCGAAACCGGCACCGACCCGCGGCACAGCCTGTGGTCGCTCGACCTGGCCTCGGGCGAGGAGACGAAGCTGGTCGACGCCGCCGAGCTGCTGCCCGGCGAGGAGGAACTGCCCGCCGAGGAACGGGCCCGGCGCGAGCGCAGCCGCGAGACCGGTGGCGGGGTCGTCGGCTACGCCGTCGACGACGCGTTCACCGTCGCCGCGTTCTCGCTGTCCGGCAAGCTCTACACCCTGGACCTGCGCAGCGGCGCGGTGTCGGTGCTCGTCGAGGGCTCGGTGATCGATCCGCGGCCCAACCCGTCCGGCACGCACGTCGCCTACGTCCGCGACCGCCGCCTGCGCGTGATCGAACTCGCCACCGGTGAGGACCGCGCACTGGTCGAGGAGGACGGCGAGGACATCGCGTGGGGACTCGCCGAGTTCATCGCCGCGGAGGAGATGGACCGCGTCCGCGGCTACTGGTGGGCGCCGGACGGGCGGAGCCTCCTCGTCGAGCGGTCGGACCGCGGGCCGGTGCCACGCTGGACCATCGCCGACCCGGCCAACCCGCAGAACCCGGCCAACGTCGTCGCGTACCCCGCCGCGGGCACCGCGAACGCCGACGTGTCGCTGGCGGTGCTGGGGCTGGACGGCAGCCGCGTCGACGTCGCGCGCGGCGACTGGGAGTACCTGGTCTCGGTGCATTGGTCGGCCGCGGGCAAACCGCTGCTGACGGTCCAGTCGCGGGACCAGCGGCGGATGGAGATCCTCGCGCTCGACGTCGCGGACGGTTCGGCCGGCGTGCTGCACGCCGAGGTGGACGGCCGGTGGGTCGAGATCACCCAGGGCGTCCCGGCGTGGACGTCCGGCGGGAAGCTGGTGCGGGAGAGCGCGGCCGGCGGCGACCACCGGCTGGTGATCGACGGCGTCGCGGTGACGCCGCCGGGCATGCAGGTCCGCTCGGTGCTGCACGTGGGCGACGAGGTGCTGTTCAGCGCGTCCGAAGCGGACTCGACGCAGATCCACGTGTACCGCACCGAAAACGGCACCGTGCGTCGTCTGTCCACTGCGGACGGTGTGCACCACGGCGCAGGGTCCGCCGCGCTGACGGTGATCGCCTCGTGGAGCCTCGAGTACAGCGGCCCGAAGGTGAGCGTGCTGCGCGACGGCGAGCGCGTCGCGGAGATCGGATCGTCCACTGTGGACCCGGAGATCGTGCCGAACCTGACCTGGCTGACGCTGGGGGAGCGGGGCCTGCGCGCCGCGCTCCTGCTGCCGCGCGGGTACGAGGAGAGCGAAGGCAAGCTGCCGGTGCTGCTCGACCCGTACGGCGGTCCGCACGCACAGCGCGTCCTGCAGAGCCGCAACGCTTTCCTGACGTCACAGTGGTTGGCGGATCAGGGTTTCGCGGTGCTCGTCGCGGACGGGCGCGGTACGCCGGGGCGTGGCCCGGAGTGGGAGAAGGCGATCGCGGGCCGCCTCGCCGACGTCACGCTGGCCGATCAGGTCGACGCGCTGCACGCCGCCGCCGAACTGCATCCGGAGCTGGACCTGGAGCGCGTCGCGATCCGTGGCTGGTCCTACGGCGGGTACCTGTCCGCGCTGGCCGTGCAGCGCCGCCCGGACGTCTTCCACGCGGCCGTCGCGGGCGCGCCGGTGACCGACTGGTCGCTCTACGACACGCACTACACCGAGCGCTATCTGGGGACACCGCAGGAGAATCCGCACACCTACGAGCAGAACTCGCTGATCGCCGACGCCGGCGAGCTGAGCCGCGCGCTGCTGATCATCCACGGCCTGGCCGACGACAACGTGTTCGTGGCGCACGCTTTGCGGCTCTCCTCGGCATTGCTGGCGAAGGGGCGCCCGCACGTGTTCCTGCCGCTGGCCGGGGCCACCCATATGACGCCGCAGGCCGAGGAGGTCGCGGAGAACATGATGCGCACGCAGGTCGACTGGATCGTGCGTGAGCTTTCCGCCGTCGCCGCCGTGAAGGAGAATTCATGAGCCGCTGGGGTCTGACGATTCCGCTGACCGGTGTCCCGCTCGCCGCGCATCGCGAGCTGGTCGAGCAGCTGCCCGATCTGGGCTACACCGACGTATGGTCGGCCGAGACCGCGGGCATCGACGCGTTCACGCCGCTCGTGCTCGCCTCCCAGTGGGCGCCCTCGCTGCGGCTCGGAACGGCGATCGTGCCGGTGTACACGCGCGGGCCGGGCCTGCTCGCGATGCAGGCCTCGACGGTGGCCGAGCTGGCACCGGGCCGGTTCGTGCTCGGCATCGGCGCGTCGTCGCCGGTGATCGTGGAGAACTGGAACGCGGCCTCCTTCGAGGCGCCGTTCGCGCGGACGCGGGACACCCTGCGGTTCCTGCGCTCGGCGCTGGCGGGGGAGAAGGTGAGCGAGAAGTACGAGACGTTCGCGGTGAGCAAGTTCCGCCTGGAGCGCCCGGTGGACCCGCCGCCCTCGGTGATGCTGGCGGCGCTGCGGCCGGGCATGCTGCGGCTCGCCGCGCGCGAGGCGGACGGCGCGATCACGAACTGGCTGGCCGCGTCGGATGTTCCGCGCGTGCGCGCCGAGATCGGCCCGGACGTCGAGCTGGCCGCGCGGATCTTCGTCTGCCCCACGGAAGACGCGGACGCCGCCCGGGGGCTCGGGCGGATGCTGATCTCGAGCTATCTCACCGTGCCGGTGTACGCGGCGTTCCACGACTGGCTGGGCCGGGGCGACGCACTGGCCCCCATGCACGAGGCGTGGGCGGCCGGGGACCGGAAGAAGGCGAACGAGGTCATCCCGGACTCGGTGGTCGACGAGCTGATCATCCACGGCAGCCCCGATTCCTGCCGCGAACAGATCCAGTCCTATGTGGACAACGGCCTGACGACGCCGGTCATCGCGCTGCTGCCCACCGGCGACGACCCCTTCGAGCAGGCCCGCGCCCTGGCCCCGCGGCGGTGAGCTGAAGGGGACTTTCCTCCGACAAGATGAGCTGAATTGGGGTGTGAAGGGGCTGGAGATGGCTGAATATAGTTAGGTCGCGAGAGCGGAAGAGAGGCGAGAAATGGACTCT